>JAYTPG010000001.1:0-7767 GCA_043747375.1 Candidatus Kaiserbacteria bacterium
CCCCCGCTTTTGTGTGTTTGCAAGATTGTGAGCACGGCCTCCCGCTTCAGACCCCGAAGCGGGAGGCCGTGCTCGTTTTGGTATAGTTATGCAATGAGATATCTCGGCATTGATTTTGGAACAAAACGACTTGGCATCGCGATTTCTGACGACGCAGGATCTTTTGCGTTTCCACGAGATGTGATTGAAAAAAACGCGAGTGTTTTTGATGAGCTTTCTAGAATTGTTGAAAAAGAAAAGATTGACGCCATTGTGATGGGGGACACACTCACTCTTAATGGTGGGGCGAATGCGATAACCGGTGAATCAGATGCTTTTGCAAAAAAAATTGGTGAGGTGCTAAAAATTCCTGTCCACCGCATACGTGAAGCCTGGAGCTCTCAAGAAGCAGATCGATTTGCGCCACAGGGTAGGAAGCATAATGACTCTTCTGCTGCGGCAATTATTCTGCAGCGCTTTCTCGACGCGAGCCCTAAATCGCAGTAATGTGTATCTATGCCCGAAGAAAAACCACAAATTCAGTACGAAGATTTCGCAAAGCTTGATATACGCATTGGGAAAGTGATTGCGGCAGAAATGGTTCCGGACGCCGACAAGCTCATCAAATGCACGATTGATTTTGGGACAGCCGGGGAGAGGACGATCGTTTCAGGGATTGCCGAGTGGAAGAAGCCTGAAGAATTGGTGGGAAAGCTTTTTCCGTACGTTTTTAATTTGGCGCCACGAGTGCTTCGTGGCGTTGAAAGTCAGGGAATGCTCCTTGCGGCAAGCGACGAAAATGGCGTTGCCCTTTTAGAGCCAGAGCGCTCCCTCATCCCTGGATCAAAACTTAAATAACGATTCGGGAAATTATTATCCCAAACTTTGCGATATGTTGGCTCGTTCAAGGGTAGAGGGCGAGGTATAATTTTGGGATGAATGTGAAGAGCGCGCATGGCGCGTCGTTTCTGTTCGAGCGTTGGTTCCCAACGCCGCAACTTCTCGCGCCGCGTTCCGTCGGAATTGATATTTCGGACGGAAGCATAAAATGGCTAGGACTTAGTGCCACAGACAATTCTTCGTTCAAAGTAACCACCTATGGAGTCATTGCGCTTTCTGCGGGAATTGTTTCAGGTGGAATAGTGAGAGACGCTTTTGCGCTTGGCGCGGCACTTGCACAGGTAAAAAAAGAAATTGGAGGAGGGGTAGCGGCGCATGCCGCTCTGCCCGAAGAGGTTGCATATGTATTTAGTATGCATGTGAATGATGAAACCTCTCGAGAACAAATTTTAAAACTGGTTGAATTTGAATTTGAGGGCCGCGTGCCAATTCCGCCCAGCGCGGCAGTGTACGATTTTGATGTTATTCAACATGAGCAAGGAAAAGGGATGGATATTGGTATCGCTGCATTTCCTAAAGAGGTCGCCGAAGCCTATGTATCAGCCTTCAATACGGCGGGCATCGAATTGCTTTCCCTCGAAATCGAAGCCCGATCAGTCTCGCGCGCGGTATCCGGAAATTCCGCACATGAACCAACCACACTACTGGTGGATTTCGGCGTAGCTCGCACAGGATTCGCTCTTCTTAAAGAAGGTATTCCAATCTTTACGTCGACGGTAGAAGTCGGCGGAGAAGCGATCTCGAAGGCGGCGCTTGAAAAACTCTCGCTTTCCGACGAAGAAGCGGAAAAGTTTAAAAATCAGGAAGGACTTTATTCAAAGCGCGCTGGTGCAGCGCCAGCGATAGAAATTATGACTAAAGTCTCTGCCGCCCTCTCGGAAGAAATAATGCGACATTTTCATTACTGGGATACGAGAAAAGATGAGCACGGCGACCGCGTGACCCCCGTTGAAAGAGTTATCGTCGTAGGTGGAAGTGCAAATTTAAACGGCCTCACTGAATTTATTGCTCGCAAAGTACAGGTCCCCGTCGAGCGGGGAGATATCTGGAGAAATATATGCTCGTTCGATGAATATATTCCTCCTATCGACAATCGCTCGTCACTGCAATACGCAACAGCCGCGGGGCTGGCGCTTCGAGGTGTATAACGTATGTCTAACTTACTCCCTGAAAAAAATCAAAAACAATTACTGTACGCAAATCGTGCACGCATTTTATTGGCATCGTCATATTTAATGCTCGGAGCGGCGATTTTTTCTGCATGCGCCCTTTTGCCGGGATATATCGTGCTTGTATCGACGCGTCCAAAAGATGCGGCGCAGACAGCGATTATGCAAAGTAAGACCGAAGAGAAAGACCTTAAGCGTGCTCAGAATCTGCTCACGCAGCTGTCTCCTGCTTTTTCTTCAACGACGCCATCGCAGGTAATTCTTTCGGTGATTTCTGAGAAGCCACGGAATGCTCGAGTCGATCATATTTCATACACTGCAGGAAGAGCGGGGAATCTTCAGATTTCTGGAAGTGCCGCTACACGTGATGACATCAATGCGTTCAGAGACAATCTTTCAAAAGATTCTCATTTCAGCAAAGTGTCAGTCCCGGTCGGAGCCCTTATTGGCGCTCAAGGAGGGCAATTTACGATCACCTTGAAGGGTTCTTTTTAACTATGAATTCATTTTCTTCGCGTTCGACATGGATAGTCTTTGCAGCGACTCTCGCGGCATGGGGGGGAGTTATCTTTTTTGCATGGCTTATCCTCGGTATGCAGGATGAGCGGCATCAGCAGCTGGGGAGCAGCGAACAAGAGGCCGTGCGTCAAATTACCGCAGTACATACGCATGCCGTTGCGCAAGACACGGCCGAGGAGAGGGCAAATCTCGACAAAATTACAAAGGTGGATGTTTTGACGGCCGTTAATACTATTGAAAATGCCGCTACTTCCATCGGGATTGCATTACGCGTTCGAGATGCGCAGGCTGAACCAGGTCAAAATAGTACTGACAAACAATCTCCCGACACCCTCAACGTAATTGGTCTTTTAGTTGAAGGCGACGGCTCGTTTCCCGCACTTATGCGAAGCGTGCAGATTCTTGAGCAATTACCTTTTGTTACCAGCATTGAAAGTCTTGAGTTAACGAGTGGGGGACCGTCAAAAGAAAAAGTGATTATGTGGCACGCGAGCCTGCGCATTCGACTTTATACCTCAACAAGTATTGCGTCATGAAATTTTCAACAACATTATTTGGTGACGCAAAGGCAACACTCCAAAATCAGATCGAACCTGAGCATGTTCGCGCCGAAGGGAGATCGTACTGGAGGACAATGTTAATTGTTGCTTTTGTCATCGTAGTGTGTGCGATTTTGTACGGCGTCTGGCAACTCTTTATGATATTTAGTTTTTTTGATGGCAGTGGTGACGCGCACAGTGCCACGCCCCAGGAGCCAATTAAGAGAGTCCAATTAACAGAAACAATTCAAAGACTTGATCAGCGGGCGACTGTGTTGGGTGAATTAATGAAAAGTTCGTTGGTAGAAATTGACCCGGCAAGGTAGTAATACCTTTTTTCAAAGGTTAGCGTTGGGTGGTATAATCCTTCGCGATGCCTTATAAAGATAAAAAGCAACTGTATGCGGCACAAAAAAGACATCGTGTAAGAGTTCGAGAGAGATTGCTCGAATTTTTAAGTGGAAAAAAGTGTACGGATTGCGGCGAGCAAGACCCCATTGTATTTGAGTTCGATCATCGGGAAAGAGAAAAAAAATTTAAGCCAATTTCAAGAATGCTTTCCGGGCATTATGCGTGGGAATCAATTTTGGAAGAAATAGAGAAATGCGATATTCGATGCGCGAATTGCCATAGGCGAAAAACCTATGTAGAGTTCAGTAATTGGGGAAAAACGAAGAAGCCCTTGTAGTTTAATGGATAAAACTCCGGACTTCTAAGCCGGCTATGGAGGTTCGATTCCTCCCGAGGGCACAGATTTTGTTGAGGCAAACGCAGGTCGTTTGTCGATTAGAAAATCGTGTCGTCGGGAGGACTCGAAAGCGAGCGCGGGGTACCCATCGAGTACGATGGGTCGCGTTGAGCAGGGCCGAGCGGAAAAAAGTTGCCGTCGCAACTTTTTGAGCGCTTGGCAGAATCTCTTCCCGAGGGCACCCGTTATACAATCACCAAATCAAAATATTTTGCCATAAGGCCAGAATTTGTTATTCTCACGGTACGCACCCTTAGCTCAGTTGGTAGAGCGCTTCATTTACACTGAAGATGTCGTAGGTTCAAGTCCTACAGGGTGCACCAAGTGTTACTTTAGGGTCCTTTAGTCGTGCGAACGGTTCGGAAAGTGTTGCATTTACTACGTTTTTTCGGTCTACAAAAAAAGTTCGAGAAGATTTTTTTGATGCAGAAGTCGAGCTCCTTCATGTTCTCGGTTGTAGCCACAATCCTAGCCATTTTATCCATGAGTTCGAGAAACTCGGGAAGTAGGACGACTGCACTCTTTTCAACTTCGATTTGAGCTTTGAGCTTCGCAATCTCTGCTTCCACCTGCTTGTGTTCTGTCTGTGCCTTGCGTAAGTCACCCTCGATAGTCAGTACCAACCCTTTGCGAAATTGGCATTTTGCAGAAAGCCCTGAAATCCTTGCTCGAATTCTGGGCTTCCCTTTGACCAATCTCGCATAAGTAGATTTGAGTCGGCATTTTGATTTTTTTCAGAACCTAGCAGGATGTAGTCAGTGCCACCACTGCCATCCTTATCAATTTGACCGTGGTCGGTCGGATAATGAATTGCCGTCGCAGGTACACCACCGATGGTCTCGTGCGTCATCTTGTAACCACCCTTTGTCGCCTCATCGAGCAGTTCTTGCGTTGCATTTTTTCCAAGCAGATAAAAATCTACCTGTTCGAATGCGCCGTCTCCAAAATCAATTTCATGCGGAGCAATACTTGCGAGCAGACTGTCCGCGGAAGTAAGCTCCGTAAGGTTTTTTGCTGGCTGGACTTCTCCTCCCCGGAAAACACTCCAAGTAGATGGGACCTGCCCACTGAAAATTGCTGTTTTCGATGCCCCGGAGTTCATTGCCGAGAAGTTGCCGTCATGGAACATAGCAACTGATGAAAAGTTTTTTACAAAAAAGATACCGAGAATGAAACCTGAAGCAATGAAAAAAACAGCAAATAAAATCAAAGTTTTCATTGAGAAATCCACTACTTTGGACGATGACTTCATAGCTTCAGTTCTACCATGTTTTTTGTTGATGTTTGCAACAGATTATGCGCATGCCGTGCGGCCCCATACATTCACTCTGGACCCACTACAGTTCGAGAGGATTACCCTTGTTATCAAAACTGTAATGGACGCACTTTCTCGTCCAATGTTATCTTCTCGCCCATAGCATTTTCGACTTGCCGCTCACCTTGCACTGGCGGTTGTGATGCGGGTGGGTTCGCACTCAGCGCGTGCTCCACGAGGTTGGTGAGGTCATCAAACTTTTGCCTCATGCGTTCATTGTATCCCATCTACCAACGGACCAAAAAGGTCCGATACCAGTACGTGAAGGCTGAGCGCAAGCCGGGAGACGTCATTAACAAATTCCTGAAGGAGAAAAATCGGGTTTCTACAGTAACCCATTGCATTTACGGCCTTTTTAAGATATAGTCTCGCGCATGCAAAACAAGGTCGTCACATCCCCAGTAGACATGGAAGCCCGCAAAAAACTCGACATTCGACCGGGGGATACTGTACGCGTATGGCAAAAAATTGAGGAAGCTAAAGGAAAGTTCCGACTCCAGGCGTTCGAAGGCCTCATTCTCGCCCGAAAGCACGGTCGCGACGCGGGAGGCACATTCACGGTCCGCCGCGTTTCCAATGGTATTGGTGTCGAAAAGATATTTCCGCTTTACACTCCTATGATCGACAGAATTGAACTCATAAAACGTGCACGAGTTCGACGCGCGAAGCTCTACTTCATTCGTGAAAAAGTTGCTCGTGAGGCCCGTCGTCAACTCCGACGTACACGCCTTATGACCGGAGACACTGCGAATGAAAATGCCGAAGTGGCCGAAGTTCCAGTTGAAGCAGAACAGAAAAGCGAGTAGGTCACTCTTCGTTTTCCTATCATTGGTAGACGCTAACACCTTGAGTGGTTTATAATTCGTTCATGGGGAAAATAGGGCGACCGTCGAAACTCGTGATTTCTCAAAAGTGGACACCGGAACTCGCGTACGCAATTGGGCTCATCGCGACAGACGGATGTTTATCCTATCCGTGGAATTTGATCGACCT
Organism: Candidatus Kaiserbacteria bacterium; assembly: GCA_043747375.1. Classification (GTDB taxonomy): domain Bacteria; phylum Patescibacteriota; class Minisyncoccia; order Phycocordibacterales; family UBA2100; genus UBA10103. The sequence continues at coordinate 6,163 of JAYTPG010000001.1, forward strand.
CACATCAAAAGATCGCGAACAACTCGAAAACTTTAATCGCTGTCTTGGGATATCTGTCATGATCGGTTCAAAATCTGGCGGCGCAGCATCGCGGGGGAATAGATATTTGCGAATTCAATTTAAGAACAAAGAATTTTATGACTTTCTTATTTCACTAGGTCTGACCCCGAAGAAGTCAAAAACTATCGGTTCGCTTAAGATTCCGCCCAGATATTTCTGGGATTTTTTACGGGGCGTCTATGACGGGGACGGATGTTCCCATTCCTATTGGGACCCGCGATGGCGGTCGAGCTACATGTTTTATACGATTTTTGCCTCTGCGAGTAAGAAGTTTGTCGACTGGCTACAGGCAGAGATATATAAGCGTACAGGAGCAAAAGGACACATTACATGCGGTAGTGTAGGCAGGGCTTTCTATCAACTTAAATACGCAAAGAAAGACTCGTTGTTAATACTCCGCGGCATGTATTATGATAAGCGCATTGTTAGCCTCTCTAGAAAAAGATTGAAAATTGAGAAGATTTTGAGTATAGTTGCTGAGCGTCTTTAGCGGTACGCACGTAAAGCTTTTGACACAACGATGCACAGGTGGCGAAATTTGGTACACGCACTACCTTGAGGTGGTAGCGCCCGCAAGGGCTTGGAGGTTCGAGTCCTCTCCTGTGCACAAAAAGCCAAAACCGGAGCATGTCTCCGGTTTTGTGCGTTTTTGTAGCGCGAGGAGAGGGCTCGAAAGCGAGCCCGAGGATCCATTCAGAAGAATGGATCGGGTGAGCAGGGCCGAGCGGAAATGGATTTACGAATGTTAGAATAAATCTATGAATTACTTGCGGCACTCTATTGTTTCTCGATGGTTGGCTGCATGGCTCTTTGTAAGTATTGCGCTTGCTGGAATGACGTCTTTAATGCTCGTATATCTTCACAATGACAGTTTATTAGGTCGGGATTTTCCATCGCAATTTTTACATATCCTGCTTTATTCTGCACCATGGTTTTTGTGGGGAGAAATTTTGTCAAATTTTCTTCATAAGCAGAAAGAATACTCTTCGGTAAGACGGATTGTTTCTGTGCTAGGGCTTCTGCTATTGTTAGGAGCAGTCGTGCTTTGGACAGGCCTGCTTTCGATTGATTCGTAGAATCTTCCATGCCCGATCTTTCTTTTACAGACTTCAACTTGCTCGAAGGAACATTCTGGATTATTTGCGCTACAATATCCTTTTTGAGTTGCTACTATGTTCGTTTTCTGCCACGTGTATTTTGGCATGTTCTGTCCCTTGATTTTGTTTTGTTTGGTATATCAGATTTTGTGGAAGTGTATTACCCGGTCACTTTCCTAGAGCACGGCGGCGAATGGATTTTCGTCTGGAAACTTCTTTGCATCGCAGGTTTTGTTGGTTGTTTCATATGGTATCTCAGGATTAGTCTTCAAAAGAGATAGTGGTACGGCTTCATCGTCTGTGTTTTCTGCAGGGGGACCGAAGCCCGAGTCCTCTCCTGCCCCCGCACAATAATCTGCTACTCTGATGGCAATGATCCGCCGCTATCTCCCAATCCCAAAAGACCTGTCACAGCTCATCCTCTGGTACGAGCGCTACATTTCCCCGC
>JAYTPG010000002.1:0-4732 GCA_043747375.1 Candidatus Kaiserbacteria bacterium
CATCGTTTCGCAATTGGGTGGCATCGCAAACGTCTGCGAAAGTCAATGATATAATTGCGGAATGTCGAGAACGATAGTAGGGATTCTTCGTGGCGGGCCCTCCAGCGAATATGATTTTTCACTGAAGTCGGGCGCTGCGATTTTAAAAACTTTGCCTGAAGACTCGTATGATACGCGTGACATATTCATAGATAAGACGGGGCTTTGGCATTCTCGCGGCATGCCCGCAGACCCTGTGCGGGCACTTTCGCAGGTAGACGTCATTTTTAATGCACTTCACGGAGGCGCAGGGGAGGATGGAACTGTTCAAAGAATCCTTGAAAGAGTTGGTGTTGCCTACACGGGCCCTGGCCCTGAAGCCGCGTTTCAATCGTTTAATAAAATTAGAGCACGAGAAATATTTGAAGAGGCAGGGCTTGTTATTCCGCAAGGAGTTTCTCTTACTATTTCAGATGGTACTACAGGGGAGATGGCTCGATTCGTTTTTGAGCGATTTGGACCGCCGTATGTGGTAAAGCCCCCAACCGACGGATCCTCGCATAATATTCGCTACGTTACGAGCATCATCGAACTACCCGATGCGATTGGGGACATCTTGGATTTATATGGCTCTGCTCTTGTCGAAGAATTTCTTGATGGGGAAGACGCATCAGTCGGCATCATGGAAGATTTTCGAGGTCAAGATATTTATGCCTTTCCGCCGTCGCACATTATTTCTCCAAAAAATTCTCGTCACATTGAAAGAAGTCATTATGTCGACAATTCACTCCAGCACATTGTGCCAAGTAATTTTACTCATGCTGAAAAAGACCTTTTGATTGATATGGCGCGGAAAGCGCACATCGCACTTAATCTGGAACATTTCTCAAAAGCCGATTTTGTCCTAACCCGCCGAGGACCGTATTTGCTCGAAGTCGACAGTATTCCAACGCTACATGAATCATCAGCCTTGTCTCATATGCTGGAGTCGGTGGGAGCATCGGTAGGGGAGCTTGGCCAGCATGTGCTTTCTCTTGCACAGTCGAGATAGCGAATAGGATGAAATAAATTATTTTTCTGGTAAAGTGTTTGACGAAGGGCAAAATATCTCTAGACTGAGGTATTTGCTTAAAAAGGGCCAGTAGTTCAGTGGTAGAATGCCTCATTTGCAATGAGGAGGTCTGGGGTTCGATCCCCCACTGGTCCACAACGACTAAAAACACCTGCCTTGAGGCAGGTTTTTTGACGGGTGGACAGACGGAGCGATGTCGCGCGAGCACGCGCGACCCCGAGCCGGGGTCGCGGAAATTATCTCGCGACGGCGAAATAATTATCCGTGACACACAAAAAATAATGAGACCGGAGCATGTCTCCGGTTTTTCTAATTTCGTAGGCAACCAGTAAGGGATCGAAAAGGAGGGCGGGTGAGGAACGAGCGCCCGGAGCTTCGCAAGACCGGAGCGCGACGGCGCGAGGCGGGATCGCGGGATTTTTTTGTAGAAAAATACCTGTGACATCACGAGACTCAATTGAGGTGAAATTGACCCAAAAATGTTAAACTAGACAATTCATGTCTAGAAGCCCGAAAAGCAAGGCTGCGGCCGAGGCAGCAGCTCTAGAAAAAGAATTCCTTGCCGCATACGAACAGTATGCCGATGCGCTCCTTCGCCATGCACTCTTGAGAGTTCGTGACAGAGATCTTGCGCGAGATATTGTTCAGGAAACCTTTGCAAAGACATGGTTGTATCTTTCAGAGCGAAATAACATCGAGTATATGAAGGCATTTTTATACCGAGTCGCAAACAATCTCATTGTTGATCACTCACGAAAAAAGAAATCCTCTTCACTCGACAAAATGATGGACGACGATGGATTTGAAATTAATGACGAAAACCTGAAACATCCGAGCGAAATTGGAGACGCGCGAGCTGCGGTCAAATTGCTTGATTCTTTGGAAGAAATATACCGAACTGTCATCTCAATGCGCTTTTTGGACGGACTTACACCAAAAGAAATCTCCTCGGCACTGAACATATCTGAAAACGTTGTCTCGGTCCGTCTTCATAGGGGAGTTGAGCAACTCAAAAAACTTGTAAACAGGGTTCCCGGCGGGGCTTGATCTTTCCCATTCCCGCGGTATAGTGGCGGGGATGTAAGTGTTCTGAATGCGACGGGGCGACCCCCAGTCAGCAGGGGAACGGTTGGTTTACATTTTTAAGAAAAAACAACACGGAATACAATGGCAAAGAAGTTGTACGTTGGTGGATTGCCCTACGCAACCACTGACACGGAATTGAAAGACGCTTTCGGAGCGGCTGGTGCAGTTGCATCAGCAGTAATCATCATGGACAGAATGACCGGCCGATCAAAGGGCTTTGGATTCGTCGAGATGGCATCTGATGAAGATGCACAAAAGGCGGTCGAAATGATGAACGGAAAAGATTTCGGAGGACGAACCCTCACGGTAAATGAGGCTCGCCCGATGGAGGAACGCCCACGTGGAGGCTCAGGCGGAGGATATCGCGGCGGAAACGACCGAGGTAGCTTCGGCGGCGGCGGAAATGGAGGTGGTGGACGAGGAGGACGAAGCTGGTAAGGTTTTGTCTTTTGTTCAAAAAAACCCGCCGAAAGGCGGGTTTTGTCTTTACAATCAGTAAGATTTTAAGCTTGGCTGCGTCATAGAAAGTATCGGCGTTTGCCGCGTGCGTAATACTGTGGAACTATTCACATATTAATACTATATGAACGAGAGTTTTGAACATTTTTTCAATGCACTTCGAAAAATTCGGCTCAGTGGTCGGGAGCGCACGCACATGCGTAATTTTCTTGTGGCATTTATTTCCGAGCATCCTGTAAAACAATCTTTCCTTGTGCGAGTCGCAAGGCGTTTCGAATCGTTTTTTGCATATCTCGAAAGCTGGAACATCACCTCGGAAATTGCAATACATCCGGTACTGGCGTCTTTTGCGCTCGTGTTTTTCGTCAGCATTGGTACCTCATTTGCCGCGGAACGGGCGCTTCCAGGCGAAGCCTTGTATGCGCTTAAAACCCGTGTCAATGAGCCTGTTCAAGGCGCACTCGCGCTCTCACCTGTTTCACGAGCGGAATGGAATGCGTCGCTTGCGACGCGAAGATTAGAGGAAATCGAGGAATTAGCGGCGAGCGGAAAAGCGACTCCAGAAAATGCATCGATAGTAGCGAGTGGGCTTTTAGCCGCCACAACGCAATTTGACGAGAACGTCTCACTGCTTCAAGAAAATGAACACAGTACGGAAATTGCTGACGCACAGTCGAATCTTGAAGCATCCCTGCATGCGCATGAACGAGTCTTGACTGAAATTTCTCAGTCATCTCTCAGCCTTTCTTCGGTGCTCCCCATTGTTTCAATGGTGCGCGATCGAGCAGAGGGCGCTTCTCGAGCTCGAGAAAGTGCTGAATCTATCGTTATTCAACAAAATGACGACAACACTCGCGTTGCGGCAATTAGACAACGAAAAAAAGCACGCGGCCGGCTTGATTCCGCTCGTGCACTTGCGGTGCAACCAGTTGTACGAACAGCCGCGTTGATGGCTCAGGCCACTTCAACTGATCCAATCGAAGACGCAGAAACCACATTTGAAAAAGGGGATTCCGATTTGAAGAAAGGCCACTTTGGCGAAGCCTTCGGTGCGTTTCAGGCCTCTATTCGAACAACGGATGAAAATCAAACGCACTCATCTGCGGAACATAAATTTCGTCAATCGCTTACCCCATCTGATTCCGAAGAAAAATTAAAAATCAACCTCCAGGGAGACAGTTCCGGGAAAAACACTCACGAAGATTGATATCCACAATTGAATTGAATAAATGACTGCTCGTCACGCATAATGGGGGCATGCGCTCAAAACTCCTGCTCTTGTGGGGCATTCCGATTTATGCGATCAGCTACCTGGTATGGTCGGGATTTTCTCTTTATGGTCATTTCGGCTTTGAGAGTAGAGTTGGCGTTTGTCTTGCAATAATTTCCACATCTTTTATAGCGGGCCGTTCATTGCACTTTTCAACCTGGAAAGATGTTCTTCCGTATTCCGTGTTGTGGCTAGGTACAATTGTATTTCTGGATATTATATATGCCGTGCCAAGTTCGGGGTGGTACATTTTTAGCGATCCAAATATTCTTTTTTCATACGCCCTTATTACACTCGTTCCACTTCTAGCGCCCGCAGTGCGCACGCCACCTAGTGTCGTACATTCTTTGTGAACCAGCAATACATTAATTCTGGGTATGATGCGCTTCGCTCTCGCGCGGGTCTCGGCGCTCACCGTTTTTTGCTCCGCGCGGGTCTCGCGGGCTCACTTTTGTTTGCATGGATTTTCATTTTTCAGTACTACACCCTTGATTCTCAAAGTGTGTATTTTGGACTGCAGAGGGTTCTGTTTCTCTACGGATTGTCTCAAATTGTTTGCATACTGCTCACACCACTCTGCGCACGCACCCTTCGCAACGGCGCAAAAAGAATGATGGTTTTCTCCATCTCTTTTCTTTCGTTGGCATACATCGGCCTCGCGGTCTCTCTTGCGGGACTCTTGGGCGAATCAACGGCACTCGGTTTTTTACTTTTTTCTTTGGCCCTCGGTGCATACCAGGCCATGTATTGGATACCGTATTCCGTAGAATACGATGCCGTCGGCAGAAACGCACAAAATTTTATTTCAAAGGAATTATTGCTGGCTATGATGCCGATTCTTGCAGGTATTGCTCTTTTTGACGACC
>JAYTPG010000003.1:0-4991 GCA_043747375.1 Candidatus Kaiserbacteria bacterium
ATGAGCATTTCAGCGTCGATAAAGGCGGTCGTACTTTTGATAGAAATAGTATCGAGCACTTTTCGTTTATAGATTTTCATTGAACAATTTATGTCACGAATTCGAACCAGAAAAAGTACATTCAAAAGTGTGTTAAAAACAATGGATTGTAATTTTCGGGCCGGGCTCACTGCTTTCTCTCGCACATATCCGCTCACAATGTCGACGTTTTCCAAAAGCGGAATGGCGTCGCGAAGTTCTTTAATATCATATTGATTGTCCGCATCGGTATACGTTACATAATCATATTTCGCATTCAAAAATCCGTCTCTGACGGTTGCTCCATACCCTTTGTTTTTCTCGTGTCGAATTATTCGAATTTCAGGATACGTTTTCGAGAGTGATTGCGCTACCTCCAGCGTCAGATCAGGACTACCGTCTTCAATAATGAGAATCTCGAAAATATCCGTGATACTGCTCAGAAATGCGTGGACAGCGGGAATGAGTTTGGGGAGATTTTTCTCTTCGTTATAGGCCGGGCAAAAAAAAGACACGCTCGAGAGCTTTCTCGTTTCTTCTGCCATAAAAGTACCCTTATTCTACAGCCACTCAGGATGATCGAGTGTCCACCGAACCACTTTGCGAAGACTTTCTTCAAAAGCGATTGGGTACGAAAATCCTTCGCTGGCAAGATGAGAACCGTCCAGCGCATACCGCATGTCGTGCCCCGGACGAGATGCATGGAACGCGACGAGTTGGTACTTGAGAGGCTTCTTTTTCTTATCTCTTTCTTTCAGATATTCATTTACATACTCGGTAACCATTTTTGCGAGGGTGAGATTATCAACTTCCTTTTCTCCCACAATGTTGTACTTCCCTTGCGTTGCTGAGCCATCAAGAATTTTTCCGTGCTGAAGTAGCCATACGGATGCTGCAGAAATATTCCGCGCGTGAAGATAGTGTCTTGTGCCTGCTTCGGTGCGCTCCTTGTTTGAATGAATGAAGAGCTTCTCCCCATGCAAAACTTTATTAATGATAAGCGGGATGAATTTTTCTGAACCTTGGCGCTCACCAAATATATTCATGCAGTTAGTGATAAATATCGGCATGCGGTACGTGTGCGCGAAGGCGATGCACGCCTGCTCTCCTGCTGCTTTTGCAGCGGCATATGGATTATTAGGGTTATTGCGATCCCATTCTTTGTACGCAACGCCTTCTGGCGCGGGACCAAATACTTCGTCAGTTGAGAAGTACTGGAATTTACCTTCGAAAAGAGGCTTGCGTGACTGCGCTTCTGGTTTCTTAACTTTCTTGAGACCGTATTTGCGAGCGTAATTCAGGAGATTCACGGTACCAATGCAGTTGTCCATGAAAAACAGCATGGGGTCCTCGATTGACCGCTCAACATGAGAGCCGGCGGCCAAATGGATGATGTAATCGAACGGGCCGCCAAGCATTCGTGCAACGGTCTCATTTATTTCTGCTTTGAGATCGTGATACACGACGCGCACGCGATGCTTTTCCTTCTCCCACACACTAATGCCGGGGAGGCGATTCAGATTTCCCGAGGTGTCGAGTCGATCGAGTGTGACAATTTCCCAATTCGTATTTTTGAGAATATGTTCGACAAGATGATGGCCAACAAAGCCCGCGGCCCCCGTCATTAAGACTTTTTTAACTTCTTTTTTTCCTTTCGAGGGAATCGCTTTAGTTGTTTTACGCATTCGCACCATCAAATACTAAATCGACTTAAAAAGCAAGCCCGGTTACTAAACTTTTTTCTTGTTTTGCGGGCTTAAATCTCATACATATACTGATTCACCGCAAGCACCAAGCCGCAACCGAGACGGTGTGACGGCAAAACAGAGCGAGACAAAAGTTTCGTACCGGGCAAGAGCCTATTTTTGAAGTGTCAACGAAAAGGTATAGTTACGGTCATCATGTTCAGCGCATTTCTCTCTCCTCGGCTTTACGGGGCAATCGCCCTCGGACTTTTCATCGTATTGGGTTGGTTTTCGCTGACAGCTCTGACCGAGTCACCCCCCACATGGTTCGATGAAGGCGTACTCATCCAAGTGGCAATGAATCAGGCATTACATGGGGCCGAGCAAATCCAGGTGGCACCGGGCCTTTTCGAACCAGCAACGTATGTGACCGGAGGTTTTTCTTTTTTGCGCCCCATAAGTTGGTCCTTTTCACTTTTTGGCATCGGGCTTTTCCAAGCGCGTATCGTTATGGCGCTCTTTATTTTTCTTTGTGCTGGAATTTTCTTTACGCTCATTTATTCCCTTTTTGGACGCATGCCAGCACTCCTCTCACTTTTGCTGTTGGTAACATTCCCACCACTTTACGGCCAAGGAAAAAATGTCCTTGGCGAAGTGCCGGGGCTCTTTTTCTTGGGGTCATTTCTGTATTTTCTCTACACTCTCGAGAAAAATAAATACCAGGGCATCTGGTGGTATGTCGCTGCTGGTGTAACCGCAGGATTATGTGTCGCAACAAAACCGATATTCATCCTCCTCGGACCAGCGATCATCGTTGGTATCATTTTCAAACATCGTTCTGTCACCTTCTACTGGAAAAATATTGCGCTTAGTTTCGGTGCATTCCTCGTGCCGATGACTATCTGGTTTTTTGGCCGCTACTCTGCCACCGATTCCCTCTCGAGTGTCATTTCCTACTACGCGAACCCTTACGCGATAACCGACCTTCACGCGAAAATAATTGAGAACATCGCGCTATTCTTTCACGAAGCTGCGCCGATGTATTTCGCGCTCATGATGCTGGCGTGGTTTGTAGCATTATTCATCCGTATACGTCGTCACGAGAAGATAACCCTGACTGAGACAATCGTCTTTGCATTCGCACTTCTCGTGACTACAGCGTACACGCGCACCGAAGGCTGGTATCGCTACTTCTTCCTTGCAGAGATTCCTGCACTGGTATTTTTTGCGTCATCCCTCGAGATCGCTGCGCGAACGATATTTCCAAATCGACGCCGTATGCAGGTCATGTCACTTTCATGCGTCGTAGTACTACTCATCAGCATACAAAGTTATCAGTTGCTCGTCGGTTCGTGGGTTGCACAGCACAGCACCCGCACAACGACCCATGACCTGCAGGTCTACATTTCGACAATCCCAAAAGACAAATCTTTTTTCGTTTACAACACTCCCGTTGCCGTCGTTTTCTTACCATCTCAAAATTATTACCAGTATCTTGAGTTAAATACCGCCGTACATCTCGGCACAAATCAACTTCCTCTCCTCGAAAGGGCGTCCTCAGAATATTTGGTGACAAATGATCGAGCGTGGCAACAGGCTTCTTCTACAATGCAGCGCTACCGCATGATCAAAAATATCGATTCAATCATTATCGCGCAAAAGCGTTAAGATTTTTTTCCAAATCGAAGTGCAAAAAACAATGTCCAGATATTTCTTAAAACGTGCGGAACACGTTTTATGAGCGGAATACGTGCCGCCCGGGTTTCAGCTATTTCTATCGGGATTTCATGAACAAGAAATCCTGCTCTCTCCGTACGAATCACGAATTCTGATGTGAAAATGTCCCGCTCGGTAATGCAATCGCGAACGATTCTTTCAAGCCTTTCGCGCTTCCAAGCCTTGAGGCCATGCGTATCCGTTCCTTTGAAGCCAAGCAGAACGCGCAGAAGCGCATTCACGCACCAGGTCGCAAATTTACGAACCATGGGTCGTTTGTCGTTGCTAGTCGCAAGCGTCTTGGAACCAACAACCATAGCAACATCAGATTCCCTAGAAAGAATTCGCACGGCCTGATCATAAAAATCAAAATTACCAATATCGATTTCATCGTTGACGACAATCTCCCCCTTCGCGGCGAGTATTCCCGTTTTCAGGGCGAGGCCATAGTTGCCGTGACCTGGTTTTCCGACCTGCAATGTGCGGACTGTGGTGTATTTCTTGGCGAGATCATTCACGAGTACCCAAGTCTTATCGCGACTACCGTTTTCGCACAGCAAAACTTCGTAGTCCCATCCGCTCTTTTGCAAATTAGCGACCATCGTATCAACTGCCTGCACAACAATACTTTCCTCGTTGTATACGGGTACGACAATCGAGAGATATGGGTCAGCAGTAGACATTGACTTTTCATGGTTAATTGGTATCATAGTGGTATTACGACGAAGGGGGCTCCGAACGGCTAACTGCCTAAGGAGCTCTTTTCTTTTTGTTGAAGAGTGATTTTCCGACGAGTATCAGGTTCGTCGAGAGACGCAAAATATTCTGCGCCGAGTTTTTTATATAGTGATGAGGCGCGAAGTCTGTCTGGGAACAAAATCTTTGCAAATTTGTGTTCTCGAATTAAAAAATCTACCAGTTGTTTATAATCGCCATCGCCAGATACCAATATCACTCTATTAAATTGCTCCCGGCGGTACATTTTTTCCATAATATTGAAAACGATTTCCGTATCTACATTTCCCTTCTTTTTTCCTAGCATGTGTGAAGTGTGCTCTCGAAATAAAAGAATAAATCCTGCAGATTGTATTTCTTCGTACAAAGAATCTTGAGATTCGTCGAGGTAGCCTAAAAAATAGAATGCTTTCGTAACCCTATATTTCTGAGAGAGATACACGCGAAAACGTCCCAGATCAACTTTCCACGGGTCCGTAGCTCGTTTCGCCGTTGCCATATAGAGATTTTGGCCATCGATAAATGCGAAATTATTGCCCGACTTTTGCATGTACGGATGTTAGCACAGGCAAAATATCTGCACGAGTTTCAATGCTAAAATTTCTTTCCCCTATTTCAAAAGCGCACTCACCTCTCGTCCCATAAGAAGAGCATCTTCCATGCTGGAATAATGCCATGCGCCATAGCGCCCAATTGAAAAGATATGTTTTTTGTTTAGAAACGCATGGATGGGAGGAACAGCCTTTAGGTAATTCTGATCATAGATGACGTATGCATACGGGATGAAATGCGGATCGATAAATTGAATGTCACTTCGTCTTTTTATAAGTCCCATGC
>JAYTPG010000004.1:0-3592 GCA_043747375.1 Candidatus Kaiserbacteria bacterium
TGACCAAGAGCGACAAGTTTCGAAGTTCGAATCGGGAAACTTCGCGCACTTGCACTCATGACACGATTGGCAAAAAGTACCGCAACGTGGAGAAGAAATGTTTTTTTTGGATGTATGTACCATAGTCCAACTTTTTTACCAAAAATTCTCCACAAAAACCCGCCGAGTACGGCATACTCAGGATTCATGTGCACAAAAACAGCGTCGTACTTTTTCCTCAGTACCCATAGGTAATAGTAGAAACGCATAACGTACTTCCAGCGTGATCTTCCTTGCTCCTTTCCAAGAGAGTGAATCCTGACATGCTCCGGAAGGGCGTGTCGCCCCACTTTGAGACAAATAATTTCCACACTCTCAAAATTGCGCGCAATCTCTAAAATCCACCCATGAAAGAACGCGAGGACAGGGTCGTCGAGGTCGATCGCTTGCGTTGTAATGAGGAGCCGCATGGGCTCATTCTATCGCGCTTTCGTGCTCGTTGCGGAACGTCCAACCGCCGCTTTAACTTTCGATTTGGTTACCTTCGGTCCATACACACCTACAAGCAGTTCGAGGTCTTTCTTAGTGCTCGTTAATAATTGAACGTTCTTCTTTTCAAACGCAATGAGTGCATTGATGGCTTCGATTTCTTTCGGGAGCACTTGCTTATAGAGCGTGCGAAACGCGGCAAAATCTTTTATGAAACAGCCCCCTCCTGCGCCGCGTCCACTTTTGTGAAGTGGCTGCGAGTAACGGTTCGGAATGAACGGATCAGCGAGAAGCGCCTTGTGGACGACGTCCCAGTTTCCCCCCAATTTTTTGGCAACATCGTACAGCATGTTGAACGTAATGATTTGGGTATAGCCGCTCAGATTGTGCGAATATTTTATGACCTCGGCCTCAATACTTTTACAAATCGTTTCAAACGGTGCTTTCGGCAGAATCGCGAGAACCGTCTTTGCCGCTTCTCTATGCTTTGAATCTTCGACGGGAAGCCCCAGAACATTTGAGAAAGGATTTCGCGCGTCTTCTGCTGCGGTCCCCACCGAAAGAAATTCCGGGGAATACATCATTATGAGATGCGGAAATTTCTTCTGTAATTTTGCGGTTGTGCCAGGCACAATAGTAGACTTCAAGACAACTGTACTCCCTTTTTTAACAAGCCTGAGCACACTCTCGACAACAGACAAATCAAAGCCCTTGGGGGTGGTCGGTGTCCACACTGCAACAAAAACAATTGGGCATTCTTGTATTCTTTCCTTGTTCTTGATGTAGGCTGGCTCAAGAGAATATCGGACCACTTCGTAGCCACGGCTTTCAAAATCGTCACTGTAATTTTTACCTATATATCCTTGCCCGATGAATCCAATAAGGGGCTTTTTTGCCGCATTTGCCATGTCGGCGACTATATCACGCGCCCTGCGGTCTCAGCAATGTCGGCACAATACCGCTCATTGTAGGTAAGGCGATTTGCATAGGGGTAGCCTGAAAGCGTGGCTTTGCGCGGGCCACCTTTCATCCAGGTTTGTACGGCATGCGAAAAATCCTGGGCATCAACAACAATGGCACCTGCTTCGCGCGCAACTCCCACGTCGGTTGAGAGGACGGGGATACCGGCGGCAAGAGCTTCTATTATGACGATTGCGTATCCCTCGTATTGAGAAGGCACAAGAACGAGATCCGCTTCAGAATAATATTTTGAGACATCACTTTGCCAGCCAACAAATTCGATGCGCCCAGAAAGACCGAGCTTTTGGGCGCGCGCCTCGAGGCGCGCGCCTTCACTTCCTTCTCCAACTATTGTGAGTCCCGCATCGTGCCCCGCGGCTCTAGCCGCCGAAAGCGCGTCAATCACAATTTCAAATCGTTTTTCTTTCTCAAGCCGCCCAATGCACAGGAGCGCGATTTTCCATCGCGGATGTTTTACCCGCGGAATCTTGGCCCATCGTTCGACATCGACGAAAATCGGAAGCACTGAAATGGGTGCGGAAATTCCTGTCGCACGGAGCTCGTCTGAAGTACGTTCGAGAATAACGCGAATGCGAGCAGCTCGACGAAGCACGAACCAGGCGATGAGAACTCGCACTCTGTTCTGCAGCGAGCCGCGCACAAATTCTTTCGACAGAAAATCAGTGTGCACTTGTACATGGAGCGGCACCCCCAGCCACCACGAGATAAAAAATCCGCAAAGACCCGTCTCAAAGGGATCCTGCGTTGTGACCACGTCCGGTCGGGGCAAATGTCGCGCAATACGCCAGGCATCAAATCCGTATAAAAGTTTCAGTACCGATGCGGTGGGAATAACCTGCAAAGGACCGACCTTTGTAATTCCCGAAGGACCGACCTTTGTAAAGACGATTATGTCGAGCTGCCCGAACCGGTCTGCATATAACTTTTGTCGTGTATATACGCCACTCCCTTTCTCGAAGAGTTTTCGGTCGGTGCCAATCGAAAGCACTCTCATACTCGAAGAATTTTTGAAGCGAGGGCGACGAAATCATCGGCAAGATCAGAGTACGTTCTGGTGATTGGGCGTTCTGCAATCCTTCCTGCCAGCTCCTTATACGTTTCTTCACTGCAAAGCGCCGCGATTTTTTCGGCAATATCTTCGACATTGAGTGGGTCAACTAAAAGCCCCCGGTCGCCATAAGTCTTCGCATATTCGGAATACTTCGTCAAAATAAATGGCTTGCCGCAACGAAGCGCATCGAGAATGTAGTTTGGCGTAATGTCACTTATTGATGGCAAAATGACGGCATAGCAGCTCTGTATCTTTTCAATCATGCTCTCGTACGAAACGTGGCCCGTCTCAAGCTCGAGTTCCGGCACCCACTTTTTTGCAATGACGAATGCTTCCTTGAGCTTCGCTCCATTTTTCAATTTCAAATCTCGAGAAAACCAAAGGAAATTTTTTCGGGCAGGATGTTGGGCAGGCAAAGTGCCTTCGACAGCATTCTCAATAACTAGGGTTTTTGCTTCGCTGATTCCGTACGGGTGCATCCAGATGTTCTTTTGGAAAGTCGAGCTAAAAACTAACCAGGCGTGACGAAGAATAAGTTTTGTTACTCGCATGTATATTCGTTCTTTCAGGGTAAACGGACCGTGCTTCTCATAAAAAAAAGGAAGAGGGAGGAGATCCGCCGTACGCTCAACGTATTGTTCCCAAATAAAGTCGCCGCCCGTTCTCATCACAAACGGTTTTCCAAACATCTTTGAGGCAAAAAAAGCGGGAAGTGCCGCGCTAAAAGTATCGAGAGCGATCACGATGTCGGCGCGTTGCACAAAACGTGCGAGTCGGAAAAAGAGAAAAAAGTGCCTGAGTCCAGTCGGTAATTTCTTGAGCGACCCAAATGTGCCTACCTCTACCACATGCCCCTTGGTTCGTAAGGCCTCGGACAATTCGCGGGCGTAGATTGCAGGGCCACCTATCTCAGGGGGGTAGATGCCAGTCGCGATAAGAAACCTCATGTTCGGAATTGTACGGGAGGAGGAAAAAATACGCTACTCTCTTAAAAATAAACTACCTCGCAGCAAGCTGACGAGGTGTTTTATTTTTGAGAACAGTTGGTTCTGAGCGCTCGTCCGCCAGAGGGCGGACTCACTGCACTCCTCC
>JAYTPG010000005.1:0-8513 GCA_043747375.1 Candidatus Kaiserbacteria bacterium
GGAGTGAACTAGCAACCGTGTCCGATTATATGACGTCCACATCCTAGTATCGGAAACTAAGAGTGAGCGGTCGTTCGAGTTTTTTACGCAAGAACGAGGCCGAGGTCTGCCACCTGAATCGGTGAGAGAACCCCCCGTGCAGTTTTGTTTGCACTTAGGTTTGAACGATTTTTTGGAAGGTCGTTCGCTTCCGCCATGCACACAAACAAACTGAATTTCCTGTCAAAGCCAGTCACCCCCTCTGAAGATTTTCGGCTGCCAAGGCGACACCTTTAGGGAGCCCAAGGTGTTGCCTTGAAAAATATTCAGAGGGACCGGCTGGAATTTTTGTACGAATGCTTGAGGGTAGCAGGGGCGCGCTATACCGTGCGCGTCCCTGAGCTTCAGTGGTCACATATCTTTCTTGTTGTTTTTCTTCATCTCTGTTAGAAACATTTCGTTATCGCGATCTCTTCGATACACTTTACCGATGAAAATTGCGAGTATGAGAAAGATTATTCCTACAGCGATATCAGCAAGCGTGTCACTAGACATGGCTTTCTCCTTCTTCTACCACCCTCAAGCACTCGTTATGAAATTATCAACGACCATCGGTTTCTAATCTTGGATGGGGAGGCGAGCAATTTTGAAATTGCTCGCCTCTTTGGGCTAGAGTTTAAAACGATAGTAGGCCACGAGGCCTAAGACTATTGAAGGGAGTGTAACTCCCAATACGACCAACGTCGTCATGTTTCCCTCCGTTGCTGCCCATCCAAATTTACAAACTCAAAGAACAATGTTTCCGAAATATTCTCACGAATCACTCCGACTTCAGCGTCCTATCAATCCTTCGCTTCTCATCGCGTTTTTGAATGCTGGCACGCTTGTCTTGTTTTTTCTTGCCGCGTGCGATTGCGATGGAGAGCTTGAGGTTTCGTCCACTATTATACACCGAGATTGGCACTATCGTCAATCCTTTCTGAGATTCTGCGCTCGAAATATGGACTATTTCGGCCTTTTTAAGAAGCAATCGGCGCGTGCGTTCTGGGTCATATTGTTTCGGAGCGTTAGCTATCTGCCAGGCGGGAATAGTCGCACCAACCAAATACGCCTCACCCCCGCGCGCAACCACGCGAGCGCCTTTCAGTGAGCCCAGCTTTGCTCGCAACGATTTTACTTCGTATCCAAACAATTCTAAACCCGCCTCCATTTTTTCGAGGAGTTCATAATCGAAGCCAATGCGTGCATTTTCTATGAGCGCCATAAGCAACTACTATACCAGCTATCTATTTACCCCCTTGCGAGTTCTGCGATTGAGCATATTCTTCAGATAGTAAATAGCGTTCCGCAGTAGAAAGTCAGTGCCAACGAGAGGAGGCGAAGATGAGGTATCGCGGGAAGTTATCGGTGCTCTCTGCACTTGCAAGCGGAGAGTCAGTTCTCATCGTTGTGCTTGGTGGCGGAATGTCGTGTGTAGTTTCGCTAGGCGTTCTTGTAGCGCTCGTACGAGCGAATCTTCACAGTCGGCTACGTGCCGGCATCGGCGTTTCGGGCGGGGCTTGCAACCTTGCCGCGGTTTTTTCGAATCCCGAAGAAATCGAATCTGTAATGGAAATGTACAGGCACATGGCGTGCGGAGGATTTCTTTCGATCAGATGGGGTCCCTTGGGTCCGCATCTCTGGTTTGATTCGGAAGAATTGATGCACGCACTTGAAGGCAGGCGATCGCACCTTGGTTTGCCCGCACTCGATGAGAAAAAGATAATGTTGCGCCCGCATCCTTTCTGGGTAGCAGCGACGGACCACACGAAAGGAACATGCGTCTTTCTCAATGCCAGGCGCAGGCTATTCCGATCACTTCGAGCAACAATGGCGATTCCAGGCGTGTGCGAGCCCGTTATCGTCGGTGGCCGGAAGCTTTCAGATGGAGCAGTTGGCATGAAAATCGAGACGGCGGTGCGTGGCGCGAGGCGTGTCCTCGTCGTTATGAATCGTCCGCCTCCGGAAAACCGTGTTTGGTGGGAGCAGATGTTCACACCAATGGTTACGCGGTTTGCCTTGCGATCGGAGTCTTCGAAACTTCGCGAGGCAGCGGCATGGATGGATACGGACTTTGAGGAAGACTTGCGGCGACTAGAAGCATGTACGCATGTTGATACGCTCGTCGTGCATCCCACAGACCCGAATCTCTTTCCATTCTGCTCATTCTGGCCACAACTCAAGACTGCCTACGAGGACGCGAGAGATTTCACCGAGCGGCTCATAGATGAGGCGCATGCTGTGTAAGCTCTTTTGGGACGCGCGACCTTTGGCCGCGCGTTTCTTTTGTGCGTTCATGTATTTTTTAGTAATTTTCTGTATAATCCCCTGATGTCAGCCGGACCATCAAAAGAAAAACAGCCAAAAGGTGCAAACCCACAGACTCCCGAGGAGGGTCCTAGCATCTGGTTACAGCTACTAGCGGCGCTCGCGGTTTTTGTTGTTCTTTCGGGAGGATATTCATACGTAAAAGATTATTTTAGTCAGCAGAGGGAAACAATACCGCTTTCACAAGTTGCAAGCGATATCACTGCGGGCAAGATTCTTTCTATCATAGTCGAGGGGGACACAGTCACCGCAGTTTATGGCAACCAAATGGAGAAACTGTCACGCAAAGAAAGCGATGCGTCTCTTATTGAAACACTCTCCAACTATCAGGTCGCTGCAGACAAACTCGCTGCCGTAAAATTTGAAGTGAAAGACGAAAGCGGTTTGCGCTTCTGGTTTCTCACACTGGTCCCGGTTTTGGTCCCTGCACTGCTTCTCTTTGGGATTATTTGGTATCTCTCAAGACAATTGAAAGGAGGCGGGGGCATGCAAGCGTTTACGTTTGGCCGCTCCCTTGCGCGATTAATTTCACCGGAGGACGACGTGCAGAAAATCACATTTGCTGACGTAGCGGGCGCAAAAGAAGCCAAACAAGAACTTACTGAAATCGTAGACTTCTTAAAAAATCCAAAGAAATTTATTCAAATCGGTGCACGTATTCCAAAGGGGGTGCTTCTCATGGGCGCTCCTGGCACGGGCAAAACACTGCTTGCCAGAGCGGTAGCGGGGGAAGCGGGAGTGCCATTTTTCTCGATCTCGGGATCCGAATTCGTAGAAATGTTTGTTGGCGTCGGCGCTTCGCGTGTTCGCGATCTCTTCCAAACCGCTAAAAAAGCGGCGCCCGCTATTGTGTTCGTCGATGAAATCGATGCGGTGGGGCGAGTGCGTGGCACGGGCGTTGGAGGAGGAAACGATGAACGCGAGCAGACGCTCAATCAAATTCTCGTTGAGATGGATGGCTTTGAACCAAACGAAAAAGTAATTGTGATGGCGGCAACAAACCGCCCTGACGTCTTGGACCCGGCACTTCTGCGCCCGGGACGATTCGATCGCCGCGTCATGATTGACTTGCCAGATCGCAGAGATCGCGAAGACATTTTGAAAACGCATACCAGACAGAAGCCGATGGGTCCTGACGTCGCACTCGAGGTTATCGCTGAACGTACGCCTGGATTCAGTGGTGCGGATTTGGCGAACCTCATGAACGAAGCGGCTATTCTCGCGGCTCGCGAAGACCGTCAGGAAATTACTCAGTACGATCTCATTCGTTCGATCGAAAAAGTGATGCTTGGTCCCGAACGACGAAGTCATATATTGAACAAGCGCGAAAAAGAAATTACTGCGTACCACGAGGCCGGGCACGCCGTCGTCTCTTCTGTTCTTCCGTACGCTGATCCGGTTCACAAGGTTTCAATCATTTCACGTGGTCGTGCGGCGGGGTACACACTTAAACTTCCATTCGACGACAAGAGAATGCAATCGCGCAAAGAATTCCTTGACGACATCGCGGTTTCGCTTGGTGGCTATATCGCGGAAAAGATGGTCTTCGGCGACCTCACAACGGGAGCCTCAAATGATCTGCAGGTTTTGACGGCGCTCGCGCGTGACATGGTGACTCGCTACGGCATGTCCGAAAAAATGGGTCCGATGGTTTTTGATGCGGGCCAGGGCCGAACGATGTTTGGTAGTGGTATAGAAGGCGGCGAGCAGTCACAAGTCGTGGCCGCTCAAATTGATGACGAAGTAAAGAAAATAATCACGGGTGCGTATAAGAGTGCAGAAGACGTTATCACAAAACACCGTGGCGCACTCGATGCAATTGCAAAGCGTCTCGTTGAAAAAGAAACCATTGAGCGCGAAGAATTCGAAGACATCTTGCGCGAAAATGGCGTGACACCAAAAAAGAAAGACGACATCATCCACGGGCCGATAGCATAAGGAGGCACTTTCTGGATTTTTTCTGCGTTGTATACTCTCTTAATGAGAGAGCGCATAGAGGACGCTACTGGTGGCCATAATATATATGAGGCTCGGCGGGGAGAATTCGAAACAGGAGAGAAAGTCCCGTTTCGCGTTTCGCCAACACCACTGGATTTGACTTCGGATCAGAAAAAGGAACTTGAAAACATAGGGAATGATGTTGTTGCTTACTTTAAGACGATTAGCGAACTTTACGCAACTGACAGCGAAATTCGAGAGATTCTGGACACCGGAAAACCGGAATTATTCCTGATACAGGAACATGTAAAGTATCTGTTCGTAAGGCCTGATATTATTGTTACACCAGAGGGATTTCGTATATGCGAGATTGAGACATCTCCGTTTGGTCTTGCCCTTGCTGATATGCTTAACACTGCGTATCGTCAGGAGGGTTTCGAAACCCTGGTAGTTGAAGATGCGCTGCCAAGGCTAGTTCATGCTCATACTCCCAGCGAAGGAAGAATCATATTCAGCTCAAAAACCGAGGCATACTCTGGACAAATGGATTTTTTAGCTGAAAAGGTTTTTTCGGGAGACAAAAGACGTTGGGGTGCGGACAAGGTAGACGATATTGATTCAAAATCGGCGGAAGAGGTATACAGGGGTTTTTATTTGCATGAATATTTGCAAGATCCCGCAGTGGCGGCTCTTTTAGAACGCCATGTTCAGAGTCGAAAAGAAATGATTCCTTCTCTTACTCCGCAGATGGAAGAAAAAGCAATTCTAGCCTTTATTTGGGATAAGCGATTTGAGACACATCTAAAAGCCCAATTAGGAGCCACCTCGTTCGCGCATCTTCGTGAAGTAATACCTCCGAATTGGATTGTTGGGCAAGAGAAATACTTCGCCCCTGGATTACCTGGAAATATGACATCTTCTATTGGACTCGCCAATCTGTCCCGTTCCAAAAGAGCGTTTGTCTTGAAATCATCAGGTTTTGTGGAATCGAGTTCGTGGGGGGAGGGCGTGGACTTTTTGCATCAAAAATCTAGCATTGCTGCAGCAGAATTATTAAATGCTGCGCATCAGGATCATGCGTCTCTGCACGTCGTTCAAGAGTTTAAGAGAGGAGAGGTAAGAAAAATGGAGTATACCCACAACTCGGACGAAGTTATGCAAATGTCTGCGCGAGTCAGACTAACTCCATATTTCTCAGCAGTGCCCGGTGATGAAGGGCGGCTGGTTGCCATAAAGGCAACCGCCCGTGAGGGCACTGAATATATTCATGGCTCATCTGATAGTATTAATACGGCAGTAAGTTAATTTAATATATTGATTTCTTGACACAAATTTTGTATGATCAACTCAGTTATTTTCGATTGGAAACGTACGCTCTATAACCCCGACGACGGAACCCTCATAACGGGCTCGAGAGAGATTCTGGAGATACTTCAAAAAAATAAGATACCACTCTTTCTCATGGGGAAAGGGGGCGATGATATGTATGAGGAAGTGAAGAAATTGGATGTGGAGAGATATTTTACAAACATCGTATTTCAGGAAGGAGCAAAGGAGGACGCTTTATTCAAACCGTTCGTATCAAAGGATAAACCGAGCGGTACTCTTTTTATTGGAGATCGCATACGGTCGGAACTCGCGGTCGGCAAGTCTCTTGGCGCGACGACAATATGGGTTCGTCAAGGAAAATTTGCTGACGAAACGCCAGAAAACGTGAGTCAGGAACCTGACTACACTATTGCTTCGCTGGTTGAAGCTAAAGCCCTGCTCGTGCAAAAATTTGGCATCGAGTAAGATTTGATTCAATTTGATGTTTCTAAAGGGTAGTGATAGGCTTGGCTCTGATGCATCACCTCATAGAGACACAGCAGTTTGATCGCGAGGCACTTCGCACTCTTTTCGATCTCGCTACCAAACTTGAACATACGCGTGACGATTCGCTGCATGGGAAAATCCTCGCCTGTCTTTTCTACGAGCCGTCCACACGAACTCGCTTTTCTTTTGAATCCGCGATGTACCGCCTTGGAGGGCACGTGCTTACCGCAGAAAATGCAAACGAAGTTTCTTCCGCAGTAAAAGGGGAAACACTCGAAGACACCATTCGTGTTATCAATCAATACGCAGATGCAATAGTGATTCGACACCCCGAAGTGGGGGCGAGTGAGCGGGCCGCCGCGGTTTCAAAAGCGCCGGTCATAAACGCGGGCGATGGAGCGGGGCAACATCCTACCCAGGCTCTTCTCGATCTCTACACAATAGAGCGTGAGCTTGGAAGAATTGATGGCATCCATGTTGCAATTGTAGGCGACTTGCGATACGGCCGCGCGGCGCGATCGCTTACGTATCTACTCGGCAAATTCGATAACGTGCATTTGACCCTCGTGTCCTCACCGGAACTCGCCATGAGCGACGACCTCAAAGAATATTTGGCAGAAAAGAAAATGACCTACACGGAGACTACAAAACTTGAGGGAGCCATGAAAGAAGCGGACGTGATTTACCAAACGCGCATTCAAAAGGAGCGCTTCCCCAACAAAGAAGAATACGAGAAATTTAGGGGTGGATATGTCATTGATAGAAAGCTTGCGGATTCAATGAAAGAAGGTGGCATTATCATTCACCCGCTTCCACGCGTAGGAGAAATTATGCCGGAAGTCGATGACTCGCCACATGCGGTCTATTTTAAACAAGTCGGATACGGTCTCCATGTTCGTATGGCGATTTTAAAAACGTTACTCGGAAAATAAATTCCGATATGATGACCATTGCGGGACAAATTGCGCGCCACGACGAAACACCCTTTCGAGGAACTATAGAAATTGATGAGCGTGGGCTCATTTCCAGTGTGAAAGCTGAAACGGCGGACGCCGATGTTGTTTTTGATGATGATTGTTTGATATTTCCAGGGTTTGGAGATGTTCACATTCATGCCCGCGAAGACGATACCGGGAAACAAATCTATAAAGAAGACTACCGAACCGCGGCTGATGCCGCGCTTCACGGGGGCGTTGTGCACGTATGTGCGATGCCAAACACACCGAACCCACTCACTGGGGAAACGCAATTCGCGTGGCACCGTGCTCGGGTCCAAGAAATCGATCACCCAATATCGATATTGAATTACATTGGTATTGATACGAAGACAGCCCCGCTGGGAAAGCCAGGCGAGCATTTTTACAAGCTGTATTTTGGTAAATCAGTCGGCGACCTTACGGTCACGTACGGCGAAGAACTAGATGAAATTCTTTCCCGCTACATCGGCCACAATATTTCTTTTCATGTTGAATACGAGCCCGTCGTGCAAGCGAGCGCTAATGGCAGGACTCATTCGGACCGACGACCACGAGAGTGCGTCGATGAGGGGCTCTCAATTCTATTGCCGCTCATTGAAAAATATCAGATACGAGCAAAACTTTGTCACTGGTCCACTGGGGGGACTAGTTTCGACATGATCGCAGCTTCAAGAGAGCGGGGAGCAAACATTGTGCTTGAAGTTTCTCCACTACACCTTCTTTTCGATACTTCAATGACCGATGCTGATCCATCACTCTGGAGCAAAATTCAAATGAATCCTGCGATACAAACTGCAGACGATCGGTTTGCACTGATTGAGGGATTGCGGAATGGATTCATTCAATTTCTTGCGACTGATCATGCGCCGCACACCGAAGAGGAAAAATATATCGCGTTTGCGAAATTTTCCGAAGAATTTCCGGGGAAGACGAATAGAGAGATAGCAGATGCGGTTTCGCAAAAAGACCGAGCCCTTTTCCTCGCCACCTGTGAGGAAAATAATACGAGTGGCGCGCCCTGGCTTGATATCTACGCACTCGTCTGCGGCTGGCTCATGAAAGAACACGGATTTTCTCCTCTGAGAATCGCGAGCGTTGCGGCGCACGCTCCTGGTGCGTTTGTAAATCCACATCTGAAACAACAATTCCCGGGGAAATATTTTGGAAAAGGGTTTGGGGAAATTCGAGAGGGGTTTGTGGGATCGTTTACCGTTTTGAATACAAAAAAAGAAACTTCTGTGCGACGCGAGGATTTAAAGACGAAAGTCGGATGGTCACCGCTTGAGGGTAGAATAATGCCCAGCGCACTTGAAGCCGTGTTTATTCGAGGAATAAAGCAATAAACTACCTCGCAGCAAGCTGACGAGGTGTTTTATTTTTGAGAACAGTTGGTTCTGAGCGCTCGTCCGCCAGAGGGCGGACTCACTGCACTCCTCC
>JAYTPG010000006.1:0-6937 GCA_043747375.1 Candidatus Kaiserbacteria bacterium
CTTCTTGAACTCCGTAAGAATAGTTTCAATGGTCTTTTCAAGCTTGCCGTGCTCCACGCCCGCTTGTACCACAAAGTAGCCCGTGTCGGGGTAGCGCTCAGCCGAAGCGCGCACTGAATAGGCAAGTCCGCGCTTTTCGCGAACCTCCATAAAAAGGCGACTGCTCATGCCACTCCCCAAAATCGTGGTGAGAACTTCAAGTGCGTATTCATCTTTGTGCAGGTACGGATATGCAGGAACACCGAGCATTAATTGGGTTTGGTCGGTTTTCTTTTCCCTGATAGCAACTCGAGGCTCGGTTTGAGTGTTTACGAACGGGGAAAAACGGGGCGAAGGCGCACTTGTCACTCTCGCGAAATCTTTTTTTATTTTCGCAAGAATCTTTTTTTCCGAAAACGAACCCGCGACGCAGACCACGGTGTTTGCAGGAACATAATTTCGTTTGAGATACGTTACAAAATCTTTGCGCGAAAATGAGCGAATGTTTTCCTTGGGACCGAGAATCGTTCTGCCCAGGGGATGCTCTGCGCCGAAAAAGAGTGCGTCAAAGACATTGTCGATCGTTCGCATCGGCATATCTTCGTACATATCAATTTCCTGAATCACTGCGCCGCGTTCTTTTTTTATTTCTTTCGCAGGCAGTGTTGAATTGAGAAAAATATCACTAATGACGTCAAGTGCGGTATCAAGATTGCGGCTACTTACTTTTGCGTAGTACGCCGTGCGCTCTTTTGAGGTAAACGCGTTATAGACACTTCCGACACCGTCTAGCTCCTCGCTTATCTCACGCGCTCCTTTTCGCTTTTTAGTGCCTTTAAAAAACATGTGCTCAAGAAAGTGCGCGAGGCCGTTTTCGTTCTTGTTTTCATAGCGAGAGCCTGTTCCCGTCATCACGACGACCGTCGCGGTGTTGGTATCGCGCATGGGGCTCAAAACGACCCGTAGTCCGTTTGGTAATGTGTGCATGTGGTGTTGCATATGTGGCCGAATGGTATCCTTTTGCGGCCAGTTCGCAACTCGAGGTATAATTCGGCCGTCTATGACCATAAACGAAATCCGAACAAAATATATTGAATTCTTTAAAGCTCGCGGGCATGTGGCGATTCCCTCGGCCTCGCTTGTGCCTCAAAACGACCCGACGACACTTTTTACTGGAAGCGGCATGCAGCCACTCGTACCGTACCTGCTCGGCGAAGAGCATCCGCAGGGAGCACGCGTCGTAAATAGTCAGAAATGTTTTCGGGCAGAAGACATCGAGGAGGTAGGGGACAATCGTCACACCACTTTTTTTGAAATGCTTGGTAACTGGTCGCTTGGAGATTATTTTAAAGAAGAGCAATTAACCTGGTGCTTCGAATTCTTAGTCAACGAAATTGGTATCGATCCAACAAAGCTTTACGTAACCGCATTCGCAGGTGATGAAAAAAATAATTTGCCGAGAGACACTGACGCGGCCGAAATTTGGCAAAAATTATTTGCTACGAAAAACGTTGAAGCGAGAATTGTTGAGATTGGTTCGGAAAGCAACGGCGCTCGCCTTGGAATGCGCGGAGGCCGCATTTTCTACTACGACGCACAAAAAAATTGGTGGAGTCGAGCCGGTGTCCCAGAAAATATGCCCGCAGGGGAGCCAGGGGGACCGGACTCGGAGCTTTTTTATGATTTTGGTACGGCACACGATCCCAAGTTTGGCGCTGCATGTCACCCAAACTGTGACTGTGGTCGTTTTCTGGAGATTGGGAATTCCGTTTTCATGCAATATCTGAAAACACGGAATGGATTTTCCAACTTACCAAAGAAAAATGTTGATTTCGGTGGCGGATTAGAACGCATTACGATGGCAGCAAATAACAATGCCGATGTATTTGCGGTCGATATTTTTGACGATATCATTTCGTTGCTCGAAAAATTTTCTGGACAACAGTACTCGGACTCTCGGTACACGCGAAGCTTTCGTATCATTGCGGACCACGTACGCGCCGCGGTTTTTATTCTTTCTGATGGAGTTCGACCGTCAAACTCGGAACGCGGCTACGTGCTGCGACGCCTCATTCGAAGAGCGGCCGAGCACGCACAGAAACTCAATGTGGAAAAAGGGCAGGGGACTGAAAGTATTCTAAATCGTTGTGCGGTAATTATTTTGGAAAAGTATGGCCCGATGTATACCGACCTTGCGTCGGAACAGACTCACTCTGACGTAACTACTTCAATATGGGATGAAGAAAAGCAGTTCGGTCATGTACTGGCCGAAAGCGTGCCAAAAGTAATTGAAGCCGCTAAAAATGGCTTGATTAGCGGTGCAATGGCATTTCATTTTGTCACTACTTTGGGAATTCCCCTTGAGACTATCAAAGATATAGCCATGGAATACCATTCATCGATAGATCTGGAAGGTTTTCGCGCTGAAATGGAAAAGCATCGTGAAATATCAAAAGCCGGTTCCGAACGTAAATTCAAAGGAGGACTCGCTGATACCTCTCTTGAAACAACGCGCCTACACACCGCGCACCACCTTTTATTACATGCCTTGCAGCTGACACTCGGCGACCACGTAAAACAGCGAGGCAGTAATATTACTTCCGAACGACTCCGGATTGATTTCTCGCACGGCGGAAAGCTGACGTCAGATGAAAAAGCCAATGTTGAGCGAATTGTAAATGAGAAAATTCTTGAACAACTGCCGGTTTTAAAAACGGTGATGCTGAGAGAGGAGGCTGAATCGCTTCACGCGGAACACGAATTTGGTGCAAAGTATCCTGACATGGTGACGGTCTATTCGATAGGACCAAAGGACGCCACCGAGAAAGATCCTAAATTTCAGCAATCTTTTTCAATTGAGTTTTGTGGCGGACCTCACGCCTCAAACACGAAAGAATTGCAATCGGGCGGTACGTTCAAAATTGTTAGCGAGGAGTCGGTAGCGTCAGGGGTTCGTCGCATCAAAGCAAAACTAATTCCGTAATTACTCACACCCGCGAAAAAGCTGCCGCACCGAGAGCTCATACACAAGATATACTCTTTAGTAATGTTTGAATTTTCATCGGGATCAAAAAAATCCGAGGTCGTTGCCATTGTCGATATTGGAAGCGCGAGCATCGGCGCCGCTTTTCTAAAGGTTCACTCGGACGCTCCTTCAGAAATCATCTGGTCTCGACGTCTGCTTGTTCCGTCCGCAGATCGAGAAAAACCTCAGGTACTTTCCGCCATCGCAACGGCACTTTCGCAGATTTCTGCAAAGGGAACAAGTCCATCGTCGACAACACATACCAGCTTGGAAAAACCTCATAAGCTCTACGCGGTCGTGCACGCGCCATGGGCGAAATCTTTGTCGTTTCAAACTGAAGAATTGTTTGAGAAAGACGAAAAGATAAGTGCTGCGATGATTGAAAAGGCATCTCAGAAATCTCTGAAGGATCTCGTGTACGGAAAGGATACCGAACTGCTTGAGGCAAACGTTATGCGCGTGGAATTAAATGGTCATCCGTCATCAGCGCCTATCGGAAAGCTCGCTCGTGAACTCACCGTGCACATTCTTGCAACTCAAATAGAAACCAGTACGAAAAAAGTATTTGCTGACGCACTTCGCGCTGTTTTTCCCGCTCTACAGCCCATTTGGCGCTCACATATCCGCTCTGTCATATCATTTACCCGTGAAAATCCGGCTTTTCCGAAAGATTGTTGCGTTATAGACATGACAAACGAAGGCACCACGATCAGTGTTGTCCGCAACAACATGCTGAGTCAACAAATTACGGTTTCGGAAGGCATTGATCGCATTGTTTCCGAGCTCTCTCCAAAAGGTCTTCCTGAAGAAACGCTTGGCCTGCTTCGAATGCTTGAAAGAGATCAATGCGCAGGAGGGATGTGCGACGAGATTAAAAGCCGAATGGGTTCTTCCGAACCTGAACTCGTTCGTCGATTCGCGGCGCCACTCGGAAAACTCGCTGAGGAAAGACCGCTTCCCAACAAGATTCTTCTTTTCACGCATCCAGATTTGCTAGGTTGGTTAGGCCACTTCTTTTCACGTCTAGATTTTGCGCAATTCACGATTACCGCCCAACCATTTTCCGTTTCAACTATTTCTCCAAAAGATTTAGAAAGGTGGGTACTGTCTGCGTCGGGCATTGCCTCCGATTCATCTATTCTGTTGGCTTCCGCGCTTGTGCATAACGAGCGGCAGGTAAAATGAGAGATGCTATAATTTACACTCTATGGCAAAAGACTATTTTAGCGACATTGTTCCACCAAACGATTCTTCGCCACACGAATCCGACAAGGAAACATCGGATGTTGATTCGCATGCAGATGATTCAATGGCCGCGATGGTCCCAGAGAGAAGCATACGAAACATTAGTGTAAACCGATCGCACGGTTTGGATCGTCGAGAAGTTCCTCCGGTGGGAAGCGGTCTACCGATACGACGTCGGTCTTTTTCGCCCAGAATTATTTGGCTCGCAGCGATAATCCTCATTCTGGCTCTTGGGGGGTTAGGACTTTTTGCGTTTCGAAAGACGACGGTCACCGTGACCGCACGTACTCAGACAATCACTTTTGATCAAGCGCGTTCGTACACCGCGTATCCGACAACAAGCTCCGCCACAGGCACACTTTCATATTCGTTGAATAAATTTGACACTGAGGATTCTCAGGTAGTTGCCGCTCAGGGCACCGCACATGCCGAGCATAAAGCTTCGGGATCGATCACCATTTTTAACGAGTTTTCCTCATCACCCGTGAAGTTGATAAAAAATACTCGATTCGCAACCGCTGACGGTCTTGTGTTTCGCACTCCTGAAGACGTAAGCATTCCAGGAATGAACGGTGCAACAGCCGGGTCTGTCACCATTACCGTCATCGCTGACGAGACTGGCACAAAATACAACATTCCTTCTACTCCAAAGTTTACATTGCCCGGCCTTAAAGGTGGCGCAATGTTTTCAAAGGTATACGCTCGCTCTACAGAGCCGTTTACGGGTGGATTTTCTGGTGACGAACCTGCAGTAGCCCCTGAGACTTTGCGAGCGGCGCAGGCAGAAATGCGTGGAAGAATCCAGGACAAGATCCAGAGTAACCTAAAATCTCTTTCATCCAGTCTCGTGGTTTTTGCCAATTTGAGCGAGGTAACCTATGAAGACGCTGCGCCAACAAACGAGGATGCAGGACATGTGCGCTTGCATGAAAAAGCGCACGTTATTGTGCCCGTTTTTAAAACAGATGAATTTATAAAGTTAGTTGGCGCTGGAGTTGCCACAGATCTTGAGAGTTCTTCGGTTTCCATTATTCCAATTCAAGGTTATGGGCTTAAACTGCTTTCCGCATCTTCAACCCTTGGCGTTGACCCACTCACATTTGTCCTCTCAGGAAGTGCCGAGCTTTCCTGGCAAGTGGATACTAATGCTCTGGCAAACGCGCTTGCGGGCAAAGACCAGAGCTCGTTCCAGACCATCGTAAAAAGCTTTTCCTCGATACAAGATGCCCGAGCCCGAATTGAACCCTTTTGGAAAAGTACATTTCCAAATGAAGCGTCAAAAATCGTCATAGTTGTATCAAATCCCACCCATGCCAAGTAGCTTTTTTAGCCGTATTTTGAGGCTTTTTTTAGTCGGGGAAGCTCATAGGTTGACTTTATCGTTAGTTTTCGTTATTCTATGAGCGCAGATATGGCTGAAGCGGAAGATGTAGAAGGAATCGTCGAAGAGGCGCTTCCGAATACATTATTTCGCGTAAAGCTGGGCGACCAACTCGTACTCGCGTACTTGGCAGGTAAAATGCGTCTGCACAGGATCAAAGTTCTTGTGGGAGATCGCGTGCAACTTCATCTTGACCCGTACGGCGGGAGAGCCAGAATTACACGCAGACTATAATTTCAGGTATGAAAGTAAAAGCTTCAGTAAAAAAAATTTGTATGCATTGCCAGCACGTGCGTCGACGCGGGAAACTTTTTGTTACCTGTTCAAACCCTCGTCATAAGCAGCGACAAGGATAATTATGCGTATTTCCGGAATCACCGTCCCTGAAGAGCCTCGTCTTGAGATTGGGCTTACTGCTATTTACGGCATTGGTCGCGAACGAGCAAAATCAACCCTTACGGAGCTTGGTATTGATTGGGGCAAGCGTCCGAAAGATCTTTCCGCTAAGGAAGAGTCCGCACTCCGTGAAGCCATTGAAAAATTTCCACTTGAGGGTGAACTTCGACGTCAAATTTCCACTAACATTCGTCGTCTCAAGGACATTAAGGCGCATCGAGGAGTTCGTCACTTGAAAAAGTTACCCGTCCGAGGCCAACGCACAAAAACCAATTCTCGAACCGTTCGAGGGAACGTTCGAAAGACAATGACGAGCGGTCGCCGTAAGCTAGAAAAGACATGATTCAAGCCGTTTTGCTTTTATAGAATGGCGTGTTAGAATACTGACATCGCGCTGTCCGAGAGGACGCGCATTTTCACAAATAAACTCATGGGAAAGAAACGAATAATCAGAAAATCAGGCGGTTCTGTTGATCAAGGATTAAAGTCCCGATCTCTTGCGCGTGTCGCAAAAAAGAACATTATTGCGGGAACACTGCACGTGCATGCCACCTATAACAACACCAAGGTGCTGCTCTCAGATAAGGGTGGCAATACTATCGCCTGGTCATCTTCAGGAGCTCTTGGCTTTTCAGGCGCAAAAAAGGGTACCCCATTCGCTGCCGCCAAGGTAGGGGAACTTGTTGGCGATAAGGCGATCATCATTGGTGTAAAGGAGGTAGATGTTGTTATCCGTGGCGTCGGCGCCGGCAGAGAGTCCGCGTTACGCGGTTTCGCAGGCAAAGGTATTGAAATTTCTAAAATTGCAGATGATACACCAGTCCCACACAATGGCCCGCGTCCACCTAAGCCTCGCCGCATATAATTTATATTCGTACTTATGCTTATCGTTAAATCAAAATATCGAATTG
>JAYTPG010000007.1:0-31410 GCA_043747375.1 Candidatus Kaiserbacteria bacterium
CATGCTACAATGGCCGGTACAAAGGGCTGCGAGCCTGTGAGGGTGAGCGAATCCCATAAAGCCGGTCTCAGTTCGGATCGGAGTCTGCAACTCGACTCCATGAAGCTGGAATCACTAGTAATCGTGGGTCAGCTATACCACGGTGAATACGTTCTCGAGCTTTGTACTCACCGCCCGTCAAGTCAGGGGAGTTGGGAGTGCCCGAAAGACATCCTCGCGATGTACCAAGGCAAACTCAATGACAAAGACTAAGTCGTAACAAGGCACGGGTAGCGGAAGCTGCTCGTGGATTCATTCCAAACGGAGAGATTTTTTCGCAAGAAAAAGTCGTAGTCGATTTGAGTCTCTCGATCGAGGACTCAAGGGAAATCGCTTTCATCCACAAATGAAGCGTGACATACAGGAAAGACTGTGGGAACTTGGACGGAACAAAAGAGTGTCCGACTCACGCTTTAGCGTGAGTACGGATCCTGCGAAGCGCATAGCGCGAAGCAGGAATCTATCTAACTTAAGTGTGTACGTAAAAGAAAACAAAAAACACCCCGGCACAAAACCGATGGGTGTTTTTGTTTGCAGAAATGGAGTTTGGGGGAATGCAGGCCGGCACCGTCCCCGTTGGATTTATATGGTAAATTAATGAAGTGTCCGATTCAATGAAAGATATAGCCGTAGTCGTGCTGCTGATTGTCGGTGCATATTTCGTGTATCAATACTTTATCCCCCCCACTGGTTTCTATTACGAAAAAGTCTCGCGAGCTACGGTAGATGCATCGCTATCTCAAAGTAATCATTTTCCCGTCGCGGTTTCGGGGGAAGTGTCGCCAAACCTTAAGACCTTGTGCGTATATATAGTGGAAAATAGTTGTACAAATCTCAGTGTTCAAATCGGGCATCGATTGTATTATGATACGTTCAATGTTCCGGGATGTGGAGACGCAAAAAGATGGTTTGCATGCAAGCCCAATAAGCTTTCTGTGGTAGATGGAAGATGGAGTGCAGATGTCTATCCGATAGGAGGCGAGAAAACTCTGCCTCCAGGAACTTACTTTGTCGCTTTGACCAGTGCTACACCGGACGAGATAACGTACGATTATGTAATAGCGACAGGAAAAATAACTTTGTATTAGTTAAAACGATACAAATTTCTCGTCCCCCTTTGCGGTTGAAATCGGCAAATTTGCTATACTGCGTCCATGAATATACCCAAGAACACGGTTTGTTTATGGTACGAAAAGGACGCGCAGGCGGCGGCGGAGTTTTATGCGGCTACTTTTCCTGATAGCAAAGTAACCGGCGTTCACAAGGCGCCCTCTGATTTCCCCGATGGAAAGGAAGGGCAGGTACTCACGGTAGAATTCACCGTCATAGGGATTCCTTGTGTCGCCATAAACGGCGGCACCGCCTTCAAGCAGTCTGAAGCTTTCTCTTTTCAAATTGCGACCGACGATCAGGCAGAAACTGATAAGTACTGGAACGCGATAGTAGGGAATGGAGGTCAGGAAAGTCAGTGCGGCTGGTGCAAAGATAAGTGGGGAGTGTCCTGGCAGATCACGCCGCGTGCTCTGACTGAGGCGATGGCAGCCGGTGGCGCCGAGGCAAAAAGAGCATTCGAAGCAATGATGAAAATGCAAAAAATAGATGTCGCCGCTATCGAAAAAGCTCGCCGCGGCTAAGCTCCGACCCTTCCGGTCTTCACCTCTCCGGCACGTTTGTAGCTGGCAAAAATCACGCCGTTTTTTGTGACTAGGCTTTTCGTCATAGTGAAAGCCGCTGGTATGGTTCCTTCAGCAAAAAGACGCTTACCGGTACCAAGTGTGACAGGGAACGTCATCAAAAGCATTTCATCTACCAAATCATTTTTGAATAGTGTCTGAGCCAGGTTACCGCTACCGATCACTTTTATTTCGCCTCCTTCGCCGGCTTTAACTTTTTTAATGTCATCAACGTTTTTCAGAAAGACTGAATTCGTCCAGTCGGCTTTTTCAAGAGTAGTGCTTACGCAATATTTCGTAACATCCATGATGCCTGGCCACATGTCTGTATGTTTTGGCCAGTACTCAGCAAAAATATCAAATGTCTTTCGGCCCAGAAGTAGGTCTGAGGATTTCATCACCTCCGTCATGAACTCATCGGCCTCTGCATCGGCTTCGTGAAAATACGGCGCAGTCCAACCGCCGTATTTGAAGCCGCTTGAAGTGTCTTCGTCAGGTCCGCCCGGCGCCTGCATCACTCCGTCCAGGGAAATGAATTCTTGGATGATGATTTTCCGCATACACGCATTCTAGCATCAACTACATTTAGAGATTATGAAGTTTTCGATCGCGGGCTTTTTTGCGATTCTCGACATAGCCTTCGACGAGTTTTGTCCACCCCATGAGGCCGATGGCGTTTTTCACCGCCTCCTTTTCCTCGGCAGTGAGCGGATATCTTTTAAGCATCTCGATGAGAATTTTCACCGCTTTCGAATCTTCCATAAAGCAACTATGTGACTTGAAATAAGGAAACGCAAGTTCAGTGAGAAAATAAAAACGCCCTTATAATACAGGGCGTTTTTCCGGCCGAAGCCGTTTGCGGAACTTATTCCGCCGGTTGCTGTTGCCGATCAGGGGGAGACGTTTTGTCGAGCAGGATGTCGAGTCGTCGCGGACTCAGTGAGTTTTTCTTCAACCATCTCTGGCTGCGCTCCTTCGCCCCGTGTCCCGATTCGTGGCCTGGTTTTTTCTTACCTGTCCGCGGTCTTCCGTTAGGCATGTCCAACTCCCTTGTCTGGACGGTTTTGCAGAAAGAACGTTGGCTTTCCGCTAACAGGGAAAGTACCACATTGCACATAAAAGTAAACGGCGGGCTCTTAGTAAAGAGTCCGCCGAGTTTTCTCTGAACAGGCTTTTTTCGATGCCTATCTTTGTGTCGCAGGCTCACCTTTCAGATCCTTTTTCTTCGAGTCTGCACGTCGCTTTTCTGTTTCTGAGGCGGCGAGCCGAGCCGATCGCCCGGGCCGGCCTTCAAGCAGAGAATTGGAGGGACTTTTGAGTGGTGGTCGTTTTGACATTTTCAACCTCCTTCATCGAGGGGTTTCGTCTTGCGCTAGGTAGATCAGCTCTACCTTCGCAGGCAAAAAGTAGCATAAGAGCCGGTTTTTTGCTACCATCGTCTTCACACGAGAGAAATGCGCGCATAGCTCAGCTGGTAGAGCGTCCGACTGATACTCGGGAGGTCCTAGGTTCGATCCCTAGTGCGCGCACTGAAAAACCAAGTTTTTGCAGTGCGCGCAAGCACAGTGCTTGCGCACTGTGCGGCTAGGGATCGAAAAGGTCGAACATATTTTTGAGCACGTACTCGTGTGAGAAAATGTGAGACCTGTACTGTTCCTGTAAGGAAAGATCCCTAGTGCGTGGCGGCGAGTAAAATATCCGTGACCACAAAGTTTAGTGGCATCGCTTTTGACTCGAGCGTATACTAATGCAACGATGAACACCTGCACATATAATGATGGACACGCGCATACATGGATTGAGTATCAATCCGATGGACCGAATGCGAGCGCATATATACCTGCACGATTCAAATGCACAAAGTGTAATTTTACTCTCGACTCTGCCTCTTATTCCCAATTGATGCTATTGAACGAAATTACAAGTTGGCAAAAATGGGTTCCAATCGGGATTTCAATTTTTGCGATTTTTGTCTCAATCGGGCTCAAATTTTTATGAACTACCACGTCAAAGGCGGGAAAAAGCTCTCGGGCACAGTCACCACCAACATCTCTAAGAACGCCGCGGTCGCGCTTCTTACGGCGTCGCTTCTTAATCGTGGGACGACGACACTGAAACGGATGCCGCGGATTGAGGAGGTGAAGCGGCTTATTGAAGTGCTTCAATCCATTGGCGTTGAAATTGTTTGGGATGAAAAAATAGGGGATATGAAAATCACTCCACCGAAAGAGTTTTCGATGGAAAAGATAAATAAAGTCGCGGCGGCAAAAACGCGTTCAATCGCTCTTTTCATTGCGCCGATCGCACATATTTTGAAAACATTTGAACTCCCGTCGCCCGGCGGATGTAATCTGGGTACGAGAACACTGGGCCCGCACATTGATGCGCTTGCAAAACTAGGGATCGAAGTCTCAGCTACGCCAGACGGATGCAACTACCACGTTGAGGCATCGAATCTTCATGCCGCGGAAATTGTCATGTACGAAGCGTCGGATACGGGCGTTGAAAATGTGCTTATGGCCGCGGCCAAAATTCCTGGAACGACGACAATCAAATTTGCGAGCGCGAATTACATGGTGCAGGATCTTTGTGTATTTCTAGAAGCGTGCGGCGTCAAAATAGAAGGCATCGGTACCTCGACACTGGTCGTGCATGGAGTACAACACATCGACTCTGAAATCACG
Source organism: Candidatus Kaiserbacteria bacterium (assembly GCA_043747375.1). Taxonomy (GTDB): domain Bacteria; phylum Patescibacteriota; class Minisyncoccia; order Phycocordibacterales; family UBA2100; genus UBA10103. The sequence goes on from JAYTPG010000007.1 coordinate 4,397, forward strand.
GGCTACGCGAGTGAAGACCCAATTGAAGCCATGTTTTTCATTTCTCTCGCAGCGACGACGGGTTCAGAAATAACCATTGAACGTTGCCCGATTGATTTTCTCGAACTGGAGCTTTTTACGCTTGAACACATGGGGCTCGTGTATACCCGCGGCGCTCCGTATGTTTCTGAGAATGGGCGGACCGTATTGGTAGACGTTACAATAAAACCTTCAAAATTGCATCAGCCGCCGGAGAAAATTGCTGCGCGCCCGTACCCAGGTATCAACATCGACAACTTGCCTTTCTTTGTGCCAGTCGCGACGCAGGCTGAGGGGGAAACCCTCATTCATGACTGGGTGTATGAGAATCGCGCGAAATATTATATGGAGTTGCAGAAATTGGGTGCAGACATGCGTCAGCCCGATCCACATCGTGTGTTCATCAAAGGCCCGACGAAATTACATCCTGCTGATGTTGAGGCCCCTCCCGCTCTTCGCCCGGCCACCCTTATTTTGATTGGCATGCTCGCCGCGGAGGGGGAGTCTACGTTATTTAACGTGTACCCAATAAATCGTGGATATGAGAATTTGCATGAACGGCTTAAGACATTAGGCGCTGATATTGAGGCGACCGAGTAGCGAAACGTCGGAAATATTGATGTTGTTGACAAGGTGTATTTGTGGTATAATGATAGCTCACTCAGGCACTCAACAATCCTGAGGAGAGGAGGCGCTTCAAGATGCAAATAAGAATGAGGATGAATATCCTCGCCACGTTACTGTCATTTATTTTTGTGACGGCAATAGTACTTGGTCTCGTATGAGGCCCTCGGGACCGGTCTTGCGCCAAGCGAGCCGGTCCCAACTTTTTTATAATCTACCAGCCTATTTATTACCACCGAGTTTCTCAGGATGTGACCCGGAAAGAGCGAGCATATGCTCTTTTTCTGAAACACTCAATTGTCGCAACTCACTAATGTTGTGTATCACCGTTACCTCGGGAAGTGAGGGCAATCTCTTAAGCGCTTCGCGCAACACCCGTCGCAAATACATGAAACAAACGTGTATGCCGCGCTTCTTTAGCTTTTCAATATGTTCAGACAGAGTCTCGAGTGCCGTAATATCAATCGAATGAACGGCTGAAACATCGAGCACCAAGATTCGTATCGTGACATTCTCGCGATTTTCTTTTCGAGAAATAATATTATTTACCTCTTGCAGAAGATGGGCGACGTTCGCGTAATAAAAGGAGACGCCGATGTGCGCAATGCATACGCCAGGGAATGTCTCTACGCGATCTTCCTCCACCGCGCCACGCAGCACATGCCATTCTTTGTCGACGCCCATCTCGAATGCGCGCGACCCCCAGGTGGTTTGATGGATAAGAAATAGCAGTGCGACGACAATACCAATAAAAATCGCATCGTCAGGTTTCAAGATGAATGCCATAGCAAACGTTAGATATGCGATGTAGGCATCTGTTGGAGAAATGAGAAACATGTTTTTTAAACCCTCGATATTGAGGAGCGGCAGTGCGGACATGATGACGATGGCGGAAAGTACTGTTTGGGGAAGGTGAGAAAAGAACGGCGCAAAGAAGAGGAGCGCAAGAACGGTTATCACAAGCGTAACGACACTCGACATGCCGCTGTGGGCGCCTGAGTCAACGTTTACGGCGGTGCGGGTGAAAGAACCACTGATCGGGTATCCTCGAAAAAAGCCCGCAACGATGTTTGCGAGGCCTTGCCCGACTAGCTCTTGATTTGTGTCGAGCGATTCTCGCGTTCTTTTCGCATACATTTTTGACGTGGCGTGCGCAGAAATAAAGCCGACAAGCGCTATGACAATTGCTTTTGGAAGAAGGGAAAGAAAGGGAACTGCCGCGAGCGAGGGAAATGAAAAACTGGGTAACGTAGAAGGGATGCTCGCAACCAGCGCGACACCATGAGCTTCAAGAGGAAAGAAATAATCGATTGCTACTCCAAATAAAAGCACTGCTAATGCGGCGGGGAATGTGTTCGGCAGACGTTTAAAAAAGAAGAGGAGTATCAATGAAATGATTCCAAGAAGGGAGGTGAGGAGTACGAGATGCGGCAGCCCCAAAAGAACGCCGAAAATGTCTTGCAAAAGAAGATCGTGCCGCTCAATCGAGATGCCAAGAAGGGTGGGTACTTGCGTGATGATAATGATGAACGCAGCTGCAGACGAGAATCCGACTATTACCGATTGAGGCACGAGATCCACGATCATTCCGAGACGAAATATGCCCATAAGCAAATACACGACGCCAACGAGCAGGGCTAGAAGTGCGGCAAGCCCAATGTATTCAGGAGTTCTGGGTTCCGCAAAGGGAACAAGGGACGTGAGGGTCAGCAAGCTTACTATCGCCACCGGGCCTGTCGAGAGTTGCTTTGAACTTCCCCAAAGAGACGCAATAAACCCGGGGAGAGAGGCGTAGAGGCCGTACACGGCGGGGAGGCCGGCGATAAGAGCGAACGCCATAGTTTGCGGAATTTGAATAACGGCGACCGTAATGCCAGCGGAAAGATCCGCTCGAAAATCATTCCACGAGTATTTGTATTCGGGCCGCAAAAATATTGGGACAAAATAGGAGGGGATTGCGAGGAGCACTCGCTGTATATGCTGAACCATTCTTTGATAATCGCACAGTAGATTGAGTCCTGCAAAAAAGCTAAAGAGGGGAGAAGTTTCATGGTATCGTGCCAAACATGGAAAAGCCTCGACTTGTTGTTTTTGCGTCTGGTACGAAAACAGTGGGTGGTTCAGGATTTGAAAATCTTTTCGTCGCTACAAAAAGCGGTACTCTCGATGCCGAGATTGTGACAGTTGTTTCTAATCACGAACATGGGGGGGTGCGAGCGCGTGCTGAAAAACTCGGCGTACCATTTCTGTATTTTCCAGAGCCATTCACCGCTGAGGGATATTCTAATATTTTGCAAAATACTAGGATGACAAATATGGGCTGGGTAGCCCTTTCCGGCTGGCTCAAAAAGGTGGAGGGACTTGATCCTGCGACCACATTCAATATTCACCCCGCATTGCTTTCATTTGATCACGGGCGGTTTGGTGGTCCGGGACTCTATGGTCACAATGCGCACGAATCCGTTGCGCTTGCTCTCGAGAAAGGAGAAATCACGGAGTCAGGTTTTTCAATGCACTTTGTTACCGACGAATATGATCGGGGGCCCGTATTCTTTGAAAAAAGAGTTCCTCTCAAGAAAGGAATGACCTCAGAAGAAATTGCAAAAGTAGTTAACGCGGCAGAACATGAGTGGCAACCAAAAATCACCAACATGGTGATTAATGGTGAAATAACGTGGGATGGCAGAAACTCATCCTCTTTGGTGGTGCCGGACGGATATGCTTTTTTGCCGAAGAGGTTTTGACATACATCCTGATCTAATATAGTGTTTGGTTTCTGAAGTTAGAGAAAGGATAAAAGAAATGTACACGAACATAGTCAAAGATGTGACCGCGACAGTTGTTGCGGTATTGCCTAGCTTGAATTTCGCGACGTTCTGGTCAAAAGAGCGTGGGACAATTCAGGCAAACAACGACACTCAGTTCGACGGCGTATCCCTCGGCGAATTGCGGGGTGGCGACCAGGTGATAGTCGATTGCACTCCCGCCGACCAGGTTTACATAGCCACCCGTCTAGAACTCGCCTGATCGGCGATCAGTGCATTCAAGAGGGGCCGGTCACGGCCCCTCATTCTTTTTGCGCTTACAAATTAGAGGTGCCACTTAGTTTTCGCGCGATCATATCAACAATTTCCGCGGGGTCGTGCTCTGCTTTTTGGACGAAATTTGCAACTCCTGCTTCGATTCCATCTGCAATATAATCTGCATTGAGAGAGTTGGTGAGGATCATTACGTATGGATGTGGTGGGGGCATCTTGTGAATTTCTTTGGCAAGGTCGACTCCTGATCGGCCTCCCATCATTACGTCGAGAACTATCGCGTCTGGCATTTCTTTTTTGAGCGCTGCGAGACCGTCTTCATAAGAGCCCTGCACTTCGACGGTGGCTCCTCGTTCGGTAAGGTGTTTGGCGAGCGTATCGCGGATCATTGGTTCGTCGTCGACGAGAAGGATTTTTTTACCGGTCATAGTCAGATTATATACCCACTATATGTCCGATGGAAAGGTCACGGTAAACGTGGTGCCGTGACCCTCCTCTGATTCACAGACAATGGTTCCCCGGTGCAAATCTACGATTTTTTTGACCATATAGAGACCAAAACCCGAACCGAGTGCCCCGCTACGTTTCGCGTTGGAGGCGCGGTGGTACCCGGTGAATATTTTTTTGAGTTCATCTTTGGGAACACCTATTCCCATATCATGCACCTTGAATCGTTTTATATTGCGGTCGTCAATGTATGAAAAGCTCACCGTGCTACCCTCGGGCGAATACTTGATGGCATTGGAAAGAAGATTATCAAATACCATGCGAAGCCGAAGTGGATCTGCGCGCAAGATAATAGGCAAATCAAAAGCCGCTTGAATCTCAACGCGTATTTTTTTCGGCAGGGCGATCCCTTGAGCGCGTGCAATAGAATCACGCAAAACCGGAACGACGTTGATCGCCCGCATCGTTTCTTTAATCGGTGCGGCATTTTTATCAACCGATGTCATCAGTAGGAATGTGGTCGTAAGGTCGATGAGCCGGCAGATTTGCAGGTATAGGTCGTTGGTAATTTCTCGCGCATCGGGTGAGAGGGTGGTATTGCTCCGCAGTTCTGCAAGTTTCCAGCGCACGGCCGTAAGTGGGGAACGTAACTCATGAGAAGCGACTGTCACGAAATCAGCACGCATGTCCGCGGCGTCCTCGCTTTTACTTCTTGCGTGGCGGACAACAAAAACGATTCCGAGAAGTGCGAGCGCTGTGGTAGATAGCAATGCAAAGCTCGTTAGCGCAATGAGTTCCACTCGGCCCTTCGCTCCGAGTACTGAGAGGCCCACGTAGGCGATTAAAGCGCCGATAATGACGACGACGCTCCAAATAATATACTTTGCATCACTGTGATTATGCGGAGAGCTCACGCGTAAAGTATACGCGATTTGTGGGAAAGGAGAGGCTCGGTCAAGCGCTCGAAAAATGTCGTCGCATTTCTCTCCGCCCGGCCACGATTTTGTCACTCCGCCCGCTGACTGTGTACCCGGAAAAATCCTTCTCGTCTCCTCATTTCCCAATGCCAACTAAAAACTTGAGGCATGCTCAAATTTTTGTCGTCATTGTGGGCAAGGGGAGACTCGAACTCCCATGTCTTTCGACACACGCTTCTGAGACGTGCGCGGCTACCAATTACGCCACTTGCCCAAGAAGTACATACTATCTCGGCATCGGCAATATATGCAATTAAAGCCAGAATTGCTTTGTGAGGAGATTGATTAATTCTCAGAATGTGCTATACTACTATTAGTTACAACCTCAAACCAAAGTGAGGGAAATATGGAAAACCAAGCTGAAATTGCCCAGATTGTCGGATCCATTGCGGGTAGCTTAGGTCTATTAATGTGGCTCACTCTCGTGTACCAGATCAAATTGAACCTGAGTGGTCAAAAAGGTTCGACGGTTGTCGCCGCTGCAATTGTCATAAATTGCGTCGCGTGGGTAAGCTATGGACTCCTCAAGATGCCGCCGGACTGGCCGATCGTTGTATCAAATGTTCCCGGCATATTGCTCGGCGCCATTGCAGCTTACACATCAAAGTAAGATCTCAGCAGGGCCGCACAAACGTGCGGCCCTCTTATTTTTATAGGTGCAGCCGCTGCTTCCAATTTTTTACGACGGCCGCAACTTTCTGCGCGGCGATGCCGGTGTAGAGGGAAGGATTCGAAAGAATTTCTTTTTGATGCGCGGTCATATTTTCTAGATATGGCTGTATTTCAGAATCAGCGAGGGCGATTCGCTCGAGCGGTTCATTTTCCTTTTGCGCCTGGAGCGTCAGATTGCGGACTTTCTCGTGCGCGTCAGGGTGGCCGAGAGCGGCAAGAGTGATATAAAGTGGCTCTGCGGCGACAAGACCCATTTGCAGACCCAAGTTACGTGCAACATTCTTTTTGTCGACCGAGAGTTTGCCCATCGTGCGTGAAAGACGATTTGCGGCCGAGACCGTGTAGGCGAGTGTTTCTCCATAGGTGCGTGCAGAGGCGGAGTTAGTAAGATCGCGTTGATGCTCGCTGATCTGATCCATGAATACGGTCACAATACGGGGGACAATCAATTTCCAAAGGCTTTTCGCGTTTTCGAAGTTTATAGGATTTCTTTTTTGGGGCATCGTGGATGAACCAACTTGCGCAGCTTCAAATTCTTCGCCTATTTCCCCGATTTCGGTACGCTGAAGATGTCGCATGTCGTCTGCCAGATTCGCCATGATTCCCGCGGCAATAGTAATTTCGCATAAAAGCCGAACAAGAGGTTCTGCCGGAGTGACTTGGGAAGACTGCTCCACTGCCTCCAATCCCATTTCCGAAAGTACGTCGGCCTCAAAGTTTTCGGGATCATCAAAAAAAAGAGAAGAAGCATTGTATGCGCCAACAGCGCCCGCGAATTTTCCACGAAGTTCTTTCGAGAGCGCCTGGAGAGCCACAATCGATTGCCCGAGGCGTGATACGTAGCTCGAAATTGCAAAACCAAAGGTGATGGGAACCGCATGCTGGCCGTGAGTGCGGCCGACTTGTACTGTAGCAGCTTCTTTTTCGGCGAGTGCGATGAGAGTTTTTTCAAGTTCAAGGAGCGACGGAACGAGCACTTTTTGGGTTGCGTCTTTCCACCGGGCCGCGTTCGCGGTATCTATGATGTCTTGCGAAGTCGCCGTCATGTGCACGAACGGCTTCGCTTCGTCGGAGACTTTTGTGCGAATGCAATTTACCAATGCACGGATGTCATGTTTGATACGACCCTCTTCTCGATACACTTCGTCGGTTGTTACTGAGGCACAGGCTTTCTCAACTTCAGCCACGACTTCTGGCGAGCAGATTTTATTTTTGTGCAACGCTTTTACGAGCGCAAGTTCAACCGCCAACTTATATTTTGTATATGCATTTTCCGAGAGGTATTGCGCGACTTCCTCGTCCCAATAGCGGTAGTCTAGAGGGGAAAGAGAATCGTAGAGGTCCCTATTCACAAGAGCATTGTAGTCGAATTCACGTCTTTTTCAAAACCGGGATGAGAAAAATTACTTCGCGCCCTTTGGAAGCGCTTCACACACGATGCCGTTCTTATTACCGTCGAGATGGTAGACATCCATGTTTTTACCGAGTGTCTTGCACCGGTCGTATACGGACTGCGCCTCTGGCTGCGTTTTGAAATCCGAACAATTGTAGTCCGCCTTCGTTGCGTTGCAGAAGTTATCGATACTCTTTGGGTCGAGGTTTCCGTTTGCATCACGCTGAATTGCGGATGCGGCGAAAGAGCCAGTCTCAACAAGTTTTTTCATGTCGAAGTCCTTGTTGTTCGCCTCAAGACCGAGAGCAATGAGGAGAACCGCGATCATTCCTGCGAGCACTACTTTAGCGGCGGTGCTTTTTACAAAAAAGAAAAGGATGGCAGCAGCCGCGATAAGGCCACCAATCACCCAGTATCGTGTTTGCTTATTATTCATGTCCATACAATTATCTTTTTGTTGAATTAATATGACCCATCACCATGGAAACGGCAGTGTCTACTAGGTTTGCTGGAACACCGTGTGCGCGAGCAAGTTCCGCAATCTTCATTTCGACCTCTTCGGGAGTTATTTTTCCGTCAGCCATCATTTCCTCTGCCTGTGTAATAAGTGCCTGCATTTTTTCGGGTGCAATCCCAACAGCTCCCGCGACCTTTGCCGCGACCCCTGCAAATAAGTTTTCTGCTATACCGCCCAACGATCCCGTGAGAGATGAAAGATCCATAAGATGTGACTATTTGTTAAGTACTGCAAGTATACACCTGCGCGTGACTAGGGTATCCGGGTACTGACTACGATCATTCCACCTTCCGAGGTCAAAATAGTGATGGATCTATTTCTTCTTCTCAGAATCACCAGAATTCACCTCGTAGTTTGTGTTTTGAGACTCGAAGAAGTTTACGAGCTCGAATACGTCGGTGGCTGTCGACATCCACTTTGCCGGATTGGTGGCGTTGTAGTGTTTCTCCATACCCAATTCGACGAGTCGGCGGTCGGCGACGTACTGCACGTATTGGTTTACGTAGTCAGCGTTAAGACCAAGGATGCCGCGAGGGAAGAGATCTTTGTTGAAGGTGGTTTCCAGATTGACGCCCTCGATAATGATGTTACGAATTTCTTCTGCGAATTCCGGCGTGACTAAATCGGGATTTTCTTCGAGAATGCCGTGAATGAGATTGATTCCGAATTTAAGGTGGAGCGATTCATCGCGCAAGACCCAGTTAATCATTGACCCCAAATTGCGCAGCTGGTTTCGTTGGCGGAAACTGAGCGCCACCATAAATCCGGAGTAGAACCAGATGCCTTCCATGACGACGTTGGTTGCGGCAAGATTTCGGACGAAGTCACGCTTACCTTCGAGAGTTGAGACATCCATGGTGCTCTCGGTCATGCGAAGCATGTATTTGTTGATGAATGCTTCCTTTGCTTTCATCGAAGGAATATTTTCGTGGAGCGCAAAGACTTTTTCACGGTCGAGAGGGAAGGTCTGAAGCACGTATTCGAATGCAACGCAGTGATTCGCCTCTTCCCACATCTGTTTGGCAAGGTAGAGGTGACACTCCGCGGATTTGAGATACGGGTAAACGCCAAGCGCGAGTGAGCGGTTTACGATGAGTTCTGCCGGATTGAAGAATGAAACGAGGAATTCTACGGCATGACGCTCGTCCTCGGTCATTTTCGCCCAATCGTCGAGATCTTCTTTGAGCGCGATTTCGTGTGGGAACCAGGTATTTCGGACGGCCTGATTATAGAGGTCGTACGCCCATGGGTACATTGAAGGATGCAAATTGTAATCTTCTGGTGAAGCTTTTCCTACGAGCATATTTTTTTCGCACTAATTTTTATAAATCAAAACTCGGACTTTTACTGACACGCGATGCAGACATTTGGTGAATCTGCTGGGTCTTCGGGACCACTAATTTCTCTTTGTGACTTGCTGAATCCCGATGGGGGTGTTGTCATGGGTGCCGCAGTTTGTGATGCGGACGCGAATCCTACCATGAGAGTTGAGTGACTGGGGGTCGGGGTGTACGTACTTGAAGCGGGAAGTGGAATGGCCGTGCTGGTAGAAGCGACTGTCGGGGCCTGCGGTGCAGCTGCGGCGGCTACCGACGCAAAGCCCATTGCAGGAGTCGGTTTTGCGACGTTCAGTGGTTCTGTTGTTGCGGCTGCACGTACTGAAGCAAATCCCTGCTTACCGGCAGGCAGGCCTCCTTGTGGAGCTTCGCTCGCGCGGGGTGCCATGACAGGCACTGGCTCTTCAATCTGCATTGGAGACGGTTGTTCCATTTCAATAGGAGATGGTGTTGCATTCGCGGGGACGCCTGAAGCCGCGTTTTTGATTGAGCCGAATCCACGCTTGCCTGTCATTTCTGCTTTGTTCACGTTGGTGGTGGATTGTTCGGCGGTGTGGCGGGGCTTCATGTGCAAGTAGTATGTGGTTTTTAATCCTTTTCTCCACGCAGTCATGTAGACCTGCTTCATGTCTTCCATGTCGCGGCTTTCAAGATACATGTTGCGAGAGAGCGCTTGGTCTACCCACTTTTGTGCACGCGCAGCTACTTCAATGTATGCGTACGGATTCGTGGTAAAGGCGGTTTTATAAATTTCTTTCAAGTACTGAGGAAGACCGTCGATGTTTGCGATGTTGCCTTGCGCTTCGATGATGCGTTCTTTTACGTCGTCCCATAACCCCATGTTTTTCAAGTCCTTCACAAGGTTGTGATTAAGGTCGAGATATTTTCCTGAAATTTTATTGCGCGCGAATACTTGAGCGAAGCGCGGATCGATGCCGGGAGTGGTTCCGGCGACGAGGCCGATGTTCGCATTTGGCGCGACTGCCATAAGCGTTGCGTTGCGCATGCCACCCTTTACTTTTGCGCGTAGTGCATCCCAGTCGAGACGCTTTTGTTTCGTGATCTTTGGAAGGTCAATGGTGTTGCCACGATCAGCTTCAAGTGTTGCGATCGAATCGAGTGGCACCATTCCTTTGGACCAACCACTCCCAGGGAAGTGCAGGTAGCTTCCGCGTTCACGAGCGAGGTTGGCACTTTCGTCGATTGCCATGTAGCTGATGAATTCGAAAATGCGATCTGCAAAGTCCCATGCGTGTGGACTTTCATATGACATCGAGAGTTGTTCGAGTGCGTCGGAAAAACCCATGACCCCGAGGCCCACCGCGCGGTTTTCTTTGTCGCTACGAGCGGCCTCTTCAATTGGGAGAATATTGATGTCGATCAGATTGTCGAGATGGCGAATGGCAAGACGAACTGTTTCTTCCAGCTTCGTCCAATTGATCTGTTTGTTTTCAATGTGTCCGGCGATGTTAAGAGACGCAAGGTTACATACGGCGATATTATTGCGATCTTGCGGCAGTGTGATTTCGGTGCAGAGATTCGACATGTGAATCGTGCCGGTGTTGTTGTTGAGCGCACGCAAGTTGATCGGGTCCTTCCAAGTGAGCCATGGATGAGAGGTCGATTGAAGGGAAGTAAGAATGTGTGACCACTGTTCGGTAGCCGGAACCTTTTTAAACATACGCATTTTGCCAGCCTTCGCCATCTCGACGTATTCGCTATAGCGACGGCTAAATGCTTGCCCATACAGTTCGTTCAAATCCGGTGTTTCCTTCGGATCGAACATATACCAGTCGTCGCCACTCTCAACGCGCTTCATGAACTCGTCGGAAATAAATACAGCGGTGTTTGCAGTGCGCATGCGGAGGTAGTCGTCGCCGGCGTTGTGCTTCCAATCAATGAATTCAGGGAAGTCGTAGTGCCAATTTTCCATGTAGAAGCAAAGCGCACCCAATTTTTTCCCCCCACGTTGAACTGCGCGAATAGCGGTATCCATGATTTTCGCAAATGGCGTTGGACCGCTTGAAACGGTGTTTGAAGATTTAAGAGGAGAACCTGTTGCGCGCAATTTTGTGATCGAGACGCCGATGCCACCCGATGCTTTGGAGATCTTCAGAACGTCAGCCACTGACTTGGCGATGTGATCCATGTCGTCATGAACTTCGAGCAAGAAACAGTTGGAAAGTGCAGGACGAGCAGTGCCGCTTCCGAGGTTGGTCGAGCCGCCTGCAATATAAAGAAGCTTGGACATTTTCTCATAGAACTTTATTGCCGCTTCGGTAGGATTTTTCTCATTATAGGAGAGCCCCATCGCAACACGCATGAAGAAATATTGTGGGGTTTCGATACGGCGCTGTTGTTCATCGCGCATAGAATAACGGTCCAAGAGCGATGAAAGACCCGCGTAGTTGAAAAGCTCGTCCCGCTCGATGCGAAGGGCCGTCGCAAGTTTTTCGAGATCGAATTTCTCCTGCATGCGAGTGTCAAGAAGGCCCGTAATCACATTTGCCTTGATGTGGACAATGAATCGCTCGCGCTGCTTTTGCTCAAGTTCAGCGGGATCGTCATGATATTCCCCGATGACGCGTCGGTACACGGTCTTCAAAAGAAGGCGTACGGCCACTTTGTCATACTCGATGTCTTCTTTGATGTTTTGGACCGCGGCATTGATGGTTGCGGAGTCCATTTCGTCAGTCGTAATTCCATCGTACAGAGTGAGGCGTGTTTCGGTCGCGATTTGGGTCACCATGGAGATCGGATCGCTCAGTCCCCAGCACGCACGCTCAATCGAACGGTTGATCTTGTCCGCATTGAAGTCTTCCTTCGTTCCGTCCCTCTTGGTTATCGCGATCGTGACCATACTTTTTTCTTTATTTTTTAATGTTTTTGTCCAAAAGAGGGGGCGAAAACACACCTCGAGATTTCTCGAGGCCTTTTTCATACTTTGGCCCAATGAGGGTGGAAAGTTCCATCCTCGTGCACGCACTCTTTTGTACGACCATTATGGTATCGCGCATCGAAATGCAATTTGTAAAACACGAATGTGGATAACCCAAGACGGTGCTTTTTTTCCAGGATTTTTTGGCGAATGTGTCATAAAAAAGTGCAATATTTTTTATTGGCGACGTTTCTTTGTAGTGAATGACGGCCAGGGTACAATTCGAAAATGAGGCAAAAAATCACTGGCCCAGAGTTCTTCATTGGACGTGGCTCGAATTCGCTCGCCCCAGGCGGCAAAGAGCTGATCTCATTTGGTTCGGGGCAACCGGACTTACCGCCGCCGAAAGAAGCTTTCGACATTTTAAAGAAATACAAAGGATTTAAGTATGGTCTGGTACAAGGAGATGAAGCTCTTCGCGAAGCACTCGCAAAAAAATATTCTGGCACAAAAAAAGACGAATACGTGATTACGGCCGGGGCCTCCGAAGCTATTGATCTTGCGCTCAGAGCGATTGCTCCGAGTTCGCGGGAAAAGATTGGCAATGTTCTTTTACCTCGCCCGTATTACTACTCATATCCGCGCAACGTGGAACTTGCGGGAATGAAGCCCGTATTTAGCGATCTTGACTCAGGGGGAAAGATTGATTTCGAAGATTTTTCTAAAAGAGTTCGTTCATGTCGAGGCGTGATTGTAAATTCACCTTCTAATCCGACCGGCACGGTGCAAGATGTTTCAGTGCTGAAAAAAATAGAGAAAATCACAAAAGAACTTGGCGTGCATGTGATTTCAGATGCCGTGTATAAAGATCTTGTGTATGGGAAGGAGAAGTATGTATTGAAAGGTGGGCACGTTATTACAGTAGATTCTTTTTCCAAAACATACGCAATGTGCGGTTTCAGAGTTGGTTTTTTGCATTGTACCGATCGTGCGCTCGTTTCCAAGATAGTTGAAATGAAGACACACACAGCGATGAATACTTCGGGGGTTGGTCAGGCCGTTGCGCTTGCGGCGCTTTCAAGTCCGAAATCGTATATAACCAACTATGTCGATATATGGGAGCAGCGTCGGGATCTCTTGCATGAGGGCCTCAAAGATCTTGGTCTCGAACTGTGGAAACCGGAGGGCGCTTTTTATGTTCTCCCGAAAATGAAACATTCCGATAAAGTCGTTTCCGACCTCTACCACTGTTATAAAATGATCGTGTATGATGGTGCGTGGTTTGGTGCCTCGAATCACATTCGGATGAGTTACGCGCTCGACATCTCGAAAATACAAGAGGGCTTGCGTAGATTAAAAACATTTCTTGCGACTGAATATCTAAAATATTGATGGCTATGATTGGACTTTTTGATTCTGGATCGGGCGGACTCTCTGTTCTGAAGGAAATTCGTAAGAAAACACCAAAAGCGGATGTGGTGTATTTTGGCGACATAAAAAATGCGCCGTATGGAATTCGTCCGCAGCAGGAATTAATCGATCTCACAATGGGAGGCCTTAAAACCTTGCGCATGTTTGGTGCGCAAGAAATAGTGAGCGCCTGCAACACGGTTTCTCCATCGGTTCTCGCACATGGCGCAGTGGGTGCGCGCGTTATAGAGATGACGCGCCCAGCTGCGCACGCGATGCGCAAATATGCCGGTGGAAGGGTATTACTTCTTGCCACGCCCGCAACGGTCGCGTCCCAGATTTATCAAAGTGCCTTTAGCGGCATGGTGATACTCGACCAATTGCCTGTTAGTCAGCTTGCTGAAGCGATAGAGTTTGGTGCAAACACGGAAAAAATCCGTGAGATTGTTCGCAAAGCTCTCACTGAACGCTGGGGAAAGACGTACGACTACGTTTTCTTGGGATGTACACATTTTCCATTCGTCCGTTCAATTATTGAAGAGGAAGCACGTGCAATTTTTGGAAATGTAGAGATTCTCGACCCCGCGGAGGCAGTTGCCGAAGAGGCCGCCAGACGCTTTGATGTAAACGGTGTCGGGATGATTTACTTCAGGGCTTCACAGGATTCAGAACATTTCCGTCGTCGGATTCATGAAATGTTTCCTGAACATGAAGACACGCTCAAAATCTTATAGAGGATAATGTGAATTTGTCTTAAAATTATGGAAGAAATAGAAAAAAGACAGACGAATACTTTTGAGAAAAGCGAGCGTGTCTTAAAGGAGCCAGAAGTACATTCTTTAATCGCGTGGTCTTTTTTGCACTCGCAGGGGGATCCGAGTCTTCAGGTAGGATTGCTTCTATACACTCTAAAAAAGCACCCGGAATGGAAACTGCCTAATGAGAAGAATTTTCTACAAAAGACGATTTCAAGAGTCCGTGGCGAGAAGGGGGTGGCAGCTATTGTAGAACAAACGTTGTCAGCTTTGCCCGACCATGTTTCCATCGAAAAGAAACAGAAATCGGGAATATTTGACGATTCACCGGGACGAAAACAGATCGTCACCTCTGAGTCTTTAAAGATAGTACGAGCGTTTTATGATGTAGAAAAGTATCTTCGTAGCACAGAAAAAGAAATCCCCGCCTCACTTTTAGGTAATGTAGATTTTTCGTTTATGAACCTTGAGCGCGCGCTTGAAGAACACGCACTGATGCCGTCACTGATCAAAAGTATTGTCTGGAGGGATGTGAAGTTTTTTGACCGTCGCCAGGAATATTTAAAATCTCTCGAGGATCTAATCTCTCAGTCACATGATGTGACCGAGCGTCAAAAACTCGAATCGCAACGTAAGCTGAAGCGAATATTTAGCCCGCCAAGCTCACTGTATGCATTTGCGTTTGAGGCGGAGAAAAATGGCACGAGCGCACAGATTCCCGGCCCCGAAGTATTTCGGGAATTTTATGATGATGTAAGGACTTTTCTGAAACAGCATCCGGATTTCGCCTCGCGCAACCCAGATTTTTTGACCTTAAAAGAAAAGATAAACGGCACCATTGATCCTCATTTCTCTTTTGCTGACCAGCAATAATATATGGAAACTGAAAGAGATTTTTTCGCTGACAGAAAGATTACTGTTCTTGGATTAGGGCTCTTGGGACGCGGAGTCGGGGATGTCGAGTTTCTCGCAAAAATGGGGGCACAGGTACTCGTAACCGATAAAAAGAGTGAAGAAGCGTTGCGGGGCTCTGTCGATTTGCTGAAGAAATATTCCAATGTAACGTTTCGTCTTGGTGGGCACGATATAAAAGATTTTACTGATTGCGACATGGTGATAAAGGCGGCGGGCGTTCGACCTGATTCACCAGAAATTTCGGCGGCAAAAAAAGCGGGGATCCCGGTATATATGTCGACGGCGCTTTTTGCTAAATTTGCGACTGAAAAAGGCGCAAGGATAGTTGGTGTTACGGGAACGCGAGGGAAGTCAACTGTTACGCATATGATCCATCACTGTCTGGTTCAGATAAAAGAAAGTCGTGGCCTAAACCGCGCCGAGGGCGCGGTCGGCCGAACAATTTTGCAAGCCGAAATTGCTTTAGGTGGAAATATTCGTGGCGTATCAACACTTGCGTTACTTCCAGAAATTCAAAAGGGCGATGTCTGTGTTCTCGAACTTGATTCGTGGCAGTTGCAAGGCTTTGGCGATTTAAAGATCAGTCCTCATATTTCTGTTTTTACAAACCTGATGCCCGACCATCAGAATTACTATGCTTCAATGGATGAGTATTTTGCCGATAAAGCCAATATTTTCAAGTTTCAATCGGAAACGGATGTTTTGATTTGCGGCGATGGGGTATTGGAAGAGATTAGGGCGGCCCGGCCCGTCGCAATGCCGCACGTCCCCAAGCCAATTCCGAGTGACTGGTCTTTGCAGATTCCAGGAGAACACAATCGCGCAAACGCCGCTCTTGCCGCTGAAGCTCTTCGTGCCGTCGGATTGAACGAGACGGAAATAAGGTCCGGAGTCGAGACTTTTGCTGGTGTTGAAGGAAGATTACATTTTGTCGGGGAAAAGAATGGTGTACGCATTTACAACGACAATAATGCCACAACACCCGAAGCCACCATCGCCGCACTTCGGGCCCTTTCAAATTATGGACATCCGATGTCCATAATTCTGATTATGGGTGGCGCGGACAAAGGGCTCGAGATGGGCGCGCTTCTGTTAGAAATCACAAAAACATGTAAGCGCGTGATTCTTCTTTCCGGTTCTGGCACGAGTCGTGTCGTGCCGCTCATGTCTGATTACTCCGTTTTTGATTCTCTTCCCGACGCGGTGAAAGAGGCAATACACAGCGCATCAAAAGGAGACATAATTTTATTCAGTCCCGCATTTGCTTCCTTTGGAATGTTCGTAAACGAGTACGATCGAAACGACCAATTTATGGCCGCTCTCGCAACACATTTCCTGAAACGTTAAAGTGTTCTTGAGGAAGCTTTGTCGTCAGTCCACGAGAGTCTCTCGCGAAGCGCGGCGATGCCTTCCTGCATTGCTTTCGGAGTAGCGGGGTCTTTTGCCAGTGTCTCAATGGTTTCAAACAGCCGGGTATCGATGGCATTACTGTTATCGAAGAGGTACGAAGGAAATTCCTCGAATCGCTCGAAATAATCTATGAAAATATTTTTCCGAACCTCAGGGTCGTCGCTCGTCGCGCCGATCTGCATCTGATCGAAATTGAATTTTGTTTTTCCGGCCAATTTATTATTCTTGTGCATGTGAATGTATTGTATTCCTTTTGGAGCGAGAGGGATAGGCTTGTGTTATATTCGCGATATGAAAGATGCTGAAGTATCTCACATATATCTCGTCGGTATAGGGGGGATTGGCATGTCGGCGCTTGCGCAGTTGCTCGCAGCACGTGGAAGTCACGTCTCCGGTTCGGATCGCGAAGAGTCTCCGGTGACCGAGCTCCTCAAATCTAAGGGCGTGAATATCTTTGTTGGGCATGACGCATCTCATTTGCCGGGAGATACCGAGCTTCTTGTCTATAGTGATGCGGTTCCGGCAGAAAATCCAGAACGTCGGAGCGCGTTTGAAAAGAAAATTCCTCAGATATCGTATTTCGAAATGTTGGGAAGGGTGAGTAAAAAAATGCGCACGATTGCTGTTTCGGGCACTCATGGAAAGACAACGGTGACCGGCATGCTCGCTGCCATTTTGAAGGACGCCGGAAAGGAGCCGACCGCAGTTGTTGGTTCCATCGTGCGAGATTTCGGATCAAACTTTCTTGAAGGAAAAAATGAACTCTTTGTGGTTGAGGCGTGCGAATACCGGGAACATCTTTTGGAATTAACACCTGAGATTTTAGTGATTACTAATATTGAACTCGATCACACCGATTTCTTTCCGTCACTCATTGCCCTTCAAGACACTTTTCGAGAGGCGGTCCAGAAAGTTCCGAGTCATGGAGTCATTATTGCAAACCCGTCGGACCCACATGTTGCAGAAGTTCTTATCGGAGCAAAAGCGCGCGTTGTTGATTACACACAAAAGGCTGTAGGCACACTACAGCTACTTGGTGAATTTAATCGAGAGAACGCACGAGCCGCACTCGCCGCCGCCCTTGCCATTGCGCCGGACATCTCTCAAGAAGCGGCGGTACATACCCTTTCCCAATTCCAGGGTTCGTGGCGGCGGTTTGAATACAAGGGGGAAACGCCGAATGGCGCGCTTGTCTACGACGATTACGCGCATCATCCAACGGCGGTTGCGAAAACCGTCATTGCTTCACGCGATAAATTTCCAGGAATGCGAATCGTAGTTGTTTTTCACCCGCATTTGCACAGTCGTACGGCAAGTTTCTTGCAAGGATTTGCTGATGCACTTGATTTGGCGGATCGTGCGATTGTTGCTCCCATCTACGAAGCTCGCACAGAAAAAACGCATGCAGTTTCAAATCATTCCGTCGCCGAAGCTGGAGAACATGTGGAAGCCATGGATTCATTCGATGAAATTCGGGACGCACTTCTTGAAGAAAAAGAAGGTACACTCATCATCACTATGGGAGCCGGGGATATTTATAAAGTTGCCGAGCAGATTGTCGCCTAATACCTAATATATGACATCGGAAAAAGGTCCCCAATCCCCAGAGTCACCCTCATATCGGGAAACGCCGCCATGTCCAGAGCGATTTATTGCCTCTACAGCGGAGCTCGATCCGCGGAAGCGACGCGAACATGAACTCATTATCGTTCCCGGTTCGGCAAAGCTTATAGGGAGGGGGACGCGTGCGGTTGTGTATTCTGCTTTGGCACGCGTGGTGGGGATACTGCCACGTGATCCAACGCATCCTCTGGCGGGGACCCCATTTGGGGAAAGGAAACGTGCACAC
The DNA here is from genome assembly GCA_043747375.1 of Candidatus Kaiserbacteria bacterium. Lineage (GTDB taxonomy): Bacteria > Patescibacteriota > Minisyncoccia > Phycocordibacterales > UBA2100 > UBA10103. Next base: position 22,637 of record JAYTPG010000007.1, read on the forward strand.
GAATTCCCGATTGTGTTGAAAGTGTATTATTCCCCAAAAGGTGCGGACAATGCATTTGGTCTATACGACGTATGCCAAGACGCGGGCCTTCACGTTCCGAGAACCTTTCGTGGGGCGTTGGATATCGGGACACTCGTCATGACAGATTTACGTGTGCGTGCCCAGAAATCTCAAGACGAGAATGAACAGAATGCTGAAACCAAGGAACGAAAGCAGATGCCATCTGATTCCGTATACGTCATCTCGAGCAACATGCTCAACTGGAGCATTGGATCCGAGGCACTTCAGAAAAAAAACCTGGAGGGTATCGCTAATTGGGAGTCGGTGCATAACATGCTTTTCACTGAACCTCTCGAAAAAAATAAGGACGGTCGCGTTGTTCGCGGTAGCGAGGTGCTCCGTGCGACGACAGCACAGATTGAACTGCAGACCGATGTGTATTTCTTTTGCCTTCCTGCTGGCGAATCGAGACCGGAGATTGACCCTTGGGCGGTCGACTTTGATATCATTCAACACAATCCAGTGGAAAATAGAGACTATGCTCGATTGTTACGGTATAACGTGAACGCTATCGGAGCCACCTGCAAGCTCTTCATTGAAAATTTTGTACGGGAGAAGAATCAAAAAGAATATCTTTATGCGCTCTATGCTGCGTGCACTAAGTTACTTAAAGATGGAATATAGACGTCAAATACCTATGTGTGGTAGCGTCTAACGCATGGGCACACTTTCAATCGTTGCAACGCCAATAGGAAATCTCGGAGACATTACATTTCGCGCAGTCGAAACCCTTAAAAACGCCGATGCTATTTTCTGTGAAGACACGCGCGTGACGGCGAAATTATTGCATAAATATGAAATTTCGAAGCCCCTGGTGCGATGCGATGAAAAGATGGAGGAGGTCGCTGCCAAGAAGGCGATTGAAATGCTTGCAGAAGGGAAGCGGGTCGCGGTCGTGACAGACGCCGGCACTCCAGGAATATCGGATCCCGGTGGACGGCTTGTCGCGCGGGTACGACGCTTTGCTCCAGAAGCAATAATAGAGGCGATTCCCGGGCCTTCAGCGCTTACTGCGGCACTTTCTATCGCCGGACTCAATTCGCCGGATTTTCTATTCTTAGGATTTCTTCCGCACAAGAAGGGTCGACAAACCGCGCTCAAGGAAATTGGTGCAAGTGAACGAACAATCGCGCTTTACGAATCACCGCATCGTATTCTGAAACTTTTGAAAGAGCTGACCCAATTTGCGCCTGGCAAACAGGTCATCGTCGTTAAGGAAATTACAAAAGTGTTTGAGGCATTGTACCGTGGGACACCCGAAGAGGTGTCGCAAAGACTCGCCGAGAACAAGGCCGTCCGCGGCGAGTTTGTTGTCATCATTGAGGCTTAATTACTCGGCAGGATTTGGATCGTGAAAGACGACCTCCACATTGTGGCCGTCTAGGTCCTTAACGAAGGCAGCGTAATAGCCGGGGGAGTAATCTTTGCGATACCCGGGAGCGCCATTATCTTCCCCCCCTGCGGCGAGAGCGGCTTTGTGGAATCCATCTACCGCTGATTTGTCATTCGCGGCGAATGCGACGTGATTTGCGTCGTTTACGCCCTTGCCGTTAAGCCAGAAATCCGCCTTGGGTGCTATACCGAAACCAGCCACATTCCATTCGGGATACTCGGCGAGCAGGGTGTAGCCGAGTGGTGCTAATGCTTTTGCATAAAATTCTTTCGCTTGCGCAATGTCGCTAACGTGAAAACCAGCGTGATCAATCATACGTGATGTATTAATCGGATAATGAACTCAGTATATCGCACCAAAGAAAAGTGGTATACTCTTCAGTCATGACTCTCGACACACTCATCATGCTTTCCGGGGCATTTGTCGTCATTGTGCCTTTTCTGGGTTTTCCTACAAGCTGGGACACGGTGCTTTTCTTTCTTGCGGGTGTCTTTGTGATTTCTCTTGGCATTACTCTCCGTCGCAAAGGAGGCAAGGACGGTGAAAAGTAAACGGCTCATGAAGGCGAAAAAAAAGAACTTGCCCAACGGACAAATGCTGGCCGCGGGGGCAGTTCTTTTTGTGTTGGGATTTGGCGCGGTTGTTGCAGCGCAACACGTCTTACCGAGAGCAGGTCTTTCTTTTTCGCGAGAAAAAGGCTTTGTTGCAACGACTTCGAGTGTGACTGCGGTCCCGCCCGTGCCAGAAGTAATGCACGTACCCACGCCTGCTGCTGTGAAAGCAATCTACATGTCTCAGTGTGCAGTTGGCACACAAAGTTTCCGGGACTCGCTCACAAAATTGATTGAAACGACGGAACTTAACTCGATTATTATTGATATTCGAGATTACACGGGAAAAATTTCTTTTAATACTGAGAATCCCGTTTTGAAACCGATGGTCTCGAGTGCCTGTGGCGCGCGCGACATGAAAGAATTTATAAAGTCTCTGCACGAGAAAAACATCTATGTCATCGGCCGAATCACGACATTCCAAAACCCTTTTTACACGAAGCTGCATCCCGAGCAAGCAGTTCAAAGAAAAGGTGGGGGCACATGGAAGGATCATAAGGGTCTCGCATTTGTCGATGTGGGCGCAAAGCCGTATTGGGATACCGTCGTCGAACTTGCCAAAGAGTCACACACAATCGGCTTCGATGAATTGAATTTTGACTACATTCGCTTTCCTTCGGATGGACCTATGGCGGAAGCAGTGTATTCGTGGGATGCAGGAAAAACGAAACAAGAGGCGCTTGAGGGGTTCTTTAAATATCTCTACGACCACGTGCATCCGACGGGCGTTGTGATGTCTGCGGATTTGTTTGGCATGACGTCGACTAATTACGACGATCTTAATATTGGGCAGGTTTTAGAACGCGCGATGCCTTACTTTGATTATATTGACCCAATGGTATATCCATCTCACTATCCCACCGGCTTCAATGGCTACAAAAATGTAAATCAACATTCTTACGACATCGTTAATTTCTCGCTTTCAAAAGCCGTCGAGCGCGCCGTCGCGAGCTCAACAAAAATCTCCTCCTTCGCGTACGAGCGCATCGGGACGTCAACCCTCTATGCCAAGCCCGTGTTCCCGGCGTTAAAAATCCGCCCGTGGCTTCAATCATTTGATTATCCAGTCGTGTATACACCCGAGATGGTAGCGGCGCAGATAAAAGCTAATACAGACGCAGGACTCAACTCGTACCTTTTCTGGGACCCGGCGAATAAATATAATAGTCTGCGTCACGTTTTAAAGTTGGAATGATATGGACCCGGAATCCTTCAATCCCCCAAAGAAGAAGGCAAGGCGGTATCCGTTTGGGAAAAATAATCGAGAACTGCAGATAGAGATTCAGACAGAAGAAGCGGCCCGCCTCCAAAAGGAAAAACCAAATACCGCTGTGTATAATTGGAAGTTTAAGAATTCGTCGCTCGAAGGCGAGGGCGACGCATCCTTGAGTGAGACATTTCAAATGGTTTTGCCTGATGGATCTCATGGCTTGAAAAACTATATAGAATCCATGCTCGCGCAAAAGAAAGGGAGGATCGTCGCCGTTGAGCTGGGGGGTATCGGTTCGCGACTTTTCGCTGGATTTTCAGAACGATTTATTGGACGCTCTCTCGCAATCTCGCTCACTGATTACCGAACTGAGAGTGAAAGAAAATCGGATTCAGGACGGGCGCATGATGTAATTGCAGGAGATCTTTTTAAAGAACAAACTCAGAAACAGGCGCTGAAGTGGGCCGGAGATGACGGGGTGGATCTTCTTTTTGAAAGATTGCTTGGAGGGATTGGGTTTATACCAAATGAGCCGTATATTTTGATCGAGCTTCTAAACAAGTGGTATGGCGCTCTTAATGACGGAGGCCTTATGTTTATTCAAGTACCCACAAATCTTGATCCGCTTATGGGCGAGTGGCTGAAAGAATGCGCACCTTTTGCGTCGGATGTTGAAATTCAATATAGTCGGGGTTTTGTTGACGGTAATCCGATGGACGCATCAGCCCTTCGAATACGAAAACGTGCCGGCGCTTCGAAAAAGGTACCGCAACTACCGCTACTCCACCCTCGTGTTGTGAAGAAGATAAGTGAAGATATTCGATGAGGTCTTTTCTTGGGCGCTTGTTACGGACCGAGTGATATACTTTTCACATACATTATCTTGAGTGCTGGGATAATTTTATGCGGACAGATGATCGACAGTCATATATTTCGCGACTGAGAGTCCTTGGAATGTCCGAGGATATTATTCAGCAACGCTTACTTTTGGAAGGTTGGAAGGATGAGCCGCTCCAGATTCACTCAAGTGCAGAAGAACTGAAGCTCCTTCCGCATAATCCGCACCTAGTCATTAAAACGGAGACTACTCCGAACAGCGCTCGTTCACCAGTTATGCGATGGCTCCTGGGAGGTGTCTCAATTTTTGCACTTTTCATTCTTGGAGTTTCAATACCGGCGTCGGTGTATTTCTTTTCTAAGTCGCCGGTGGTCTACTCCATTTCGCTTGCAAACAATGCCTCATCGACGATTTCGATGCTTACCTATGGCGCTCTTCCTGCCCTCGCAAATCCTGATTACTATGCTTCGACAAAGGATCGCTTAGTCCAAAAAGGAGCATCTTTTATTGACGCAAATCTCTCCGCCATGCAGTTGACGGTATATCGCGATGGCGCACAAGTGCTTACGGTACCTATTCTTGCAAAGGGGAAGGTTGGCTCCTGGTGGGAAACGCCGGCTGGCATTTATAAAATTGAAACAAAAGAAACGAATCATCTTTCGTCATTTGGCGATGTGTACATGCCATTCAGCATGGATTTTCAGGGCAACTTCTTTATTCACGGGTGGCCCTATTATCGCGATGGCACCCCTGTCGCAACGACGTTTTCCGGAGGATGCATTCGCCTGGCCACTGAAGACGCAAAGAAAGTATATGAACTTACGGAGAAAGGCATGCCGGTCATCGTGTACAACGCCACTTCTTCCGGCGATTCGTTTATCTATCAACTGAAAGGCCCCTATGTGAGTGCGAATGAATATCTCGTCGCTGACGCGACCAATGGCACGGTGCTCATGAGTAAAAATGCTTCTTCAAGCGTGCCCATTGCGTCGATTACGAAACTCATAACGGCACTTGTCGCTACCGAGTACGTGAACCTCGACAAGAAAATTCTTGTTCCACCAGAAGCAATTGTGTACACCTCGGTCGCGCGTCTTAAACCAAATACCTTCATTCGGGCGTACGACCTGCTTTTTCTTTTGTTGCAGGAATCATCAAACGAAGCGGCTGAAACTTTTGCCGCAGAATTGGGGAGAGATCGTTTCGTTCGCCTGATGAACGAAAAGGCGCGTGCGATCGGGCTCACGAACACATTCTTTAACGACCCCTCCGGCGCCAAAGATGACCTCGCAAGTCCCGAAGACCTTTTCACGCTTCTGAGATATATCTACGAAAACAGAAAATTTGTGTTTGGCATTACGACGGGTGACATTCAAGAAAGCGCATACGGTACGCCCGCATTCAAATCGATCGGTAATTTCAACAAAATCAAAGAGGCACCAGCGGAATTACTCGGAGGAAAGGTCGGCGAGACCAATCAGGCAGGCGAAACATATGCAGGAATTTTCTCGGTGGTAATCGGTGGAGAAAATAGGCGCATTGCCGTCATCGTTTTGGGGTCGCGGGATGCAGTGGGTGATGTACGAAGACTGCTTACGTATGCTCACAATTCATACGCCCCCGGGGAGGCCATATAGTTCCCTTTTTCGGTGTCCGTGATAGCATTTAAGTGGGCTGAGGTTGCATTTCATTTTAGTTAGGAGTCTTAGTTAGGAGTCTGAAGTGACAACACTCAAACATGTGATCCGTGCAGGTCTTTTACTTCCCGTGGCAATTTACGCTCTGATCGTAGGCATTCTATTTCTGTCGATCACAACGAAAACGACGCCACTTATGTGGATTTACAGACTCTTTTGGTACTAGCGTGCCAAAAAACGGATCTCCGAAAGCGCGACCTCACGGACGCGCTTTCTGACTTTTAACTCCTTCCGACGCCCTCAGTGAGGCGGTATACTTGTTTTCATGGCCGAGTCCGATGAAGACAAGCGGATAACGTACTTTGCGGCAACGCACACACGCGGCAAACGCGACATGTTTGGTATCCGCGGCATTGACCGCGGCAAGCACATTTATGTGATAGGAAAAACGGGTATGGGTAAATCGACCATGCTCGAAAACATGGCCATTCAGGATATTCAAAATGGCGAGGGACTCGCGTTTATCGATCCACACGGTTCCACTGCGGAAAAGCTTTTAGACTTCGTGCCGTACGAGCGCATCAAAGATGTGGTGTATTTTGCACCCTTCGATACCGAACACCCGGTGGGTTTTAATGTGATGGAAGATGTAGGTTACGACAAGCGGCACCTCGTCGTTTCCGGCCTTATGGGAGCGCTCAAAAGAATCTGGGTGGACGCGTGGAGCGCTCGTATGGAATACATTTTGCAAAATACATTGCTCGCACTTCTTGAATATCCGGGCTCGACGCTTCTTGACGTAAATCGAATGCTTACTAACAAAACATTTCGCAATCATGTTGTTGAAAAAATTACCGACCCGATTGTAAAGGCATTTTGGACTGAAGAGTTCGCGGCCTTTACTGACACCTACACGCGCGAAGCGACCCCCGCGATTCAAAATAAGATTGGCCAATTCACGGCGAATCCACTTATTCGAAACATTGTCGGGCAGTCGTTTTCCTCATTCGATTTACGAAAAATGATGGATGAGAAAAAGATATTTATCGTCAACCTTTCAAAAGGCCGCATGGGGGAGACAAATGCGAGTCTCCTTGGTTCGATGCTCACCGTGAAAATCTATCTCGCTGCAATGAGTCGCGCCGAAGAGTCCGCGTCACGATTGGCGAAACTCCCTCGATTTTATTTTTACGTCGACGAATTTCAATCGATGATGAACGAGGCGTTTGCTGACATCCTCTCAGAATCACGAAAATACAAGCTAGCCCTCACGCTCGCCAACCAATATATAGAGCAAATGGAAGAAAAGGTGCGCGATGCCGTGTTCGGCAACGTCGGGACACTCGTCGTGTTCCGAGTGGGGCCCTTTGACGCGGATGTCTTGAAAGTCGTCTTTGAGCCTACCTTCGTTGCGGAAGATCTTGTGGAACTAGGTCTCGGGCAAATTTACCTAACGCTGATGGTAGACGGCGTGGGTACGCCGCCGTTTTCCGCGGAGACGATTCCGCCAATAGAAGCGCCGCATATTTCGTATCGGGAAGACTGTGTGGTAAATTCACGGACCCTCTTTGGAAGGCCGCGTTCGGAGATAGAAAAAGGAATCTCCGAGAAGCAGACAGAGTTTGCGATGCCGCCGAGAAAAGAGAAAGAAAAAGATAAAAGCCGATTCCAGCCCCAAAATGCACCTCGTCGTGACCAGCCTTCATATGCACCAAAGCCCTCTTTTCCGCAGCCAAAACGTGATGAGCCGGACCGCTCACCACTACGCGCTGCCATCGATGCTGCTCGAGTCGGTCCGTCGAGCGCGCCAGTTCGCGCACCTATTGATATTCTTCGTGAAAAGCAAGCTCGTCGAGAAGCGCAACCCGAAGTGCGGTCCGAGCCTCAAGCGCAACCTCAGCCGCAATCTCGACCTCAACCTCAGCAAGTTCCACAACCTCCAAAAGAAGCAATCGCAGAGAAAGCCGACGACGTCTCTCCGGAATTATTACGTGCTGTTCTCGGGAGTGACTCGGACTATAGTTCCTAGAGTGCTGCTCTTTTCGGCAATGCTGTTTTTGCCAAGCAGTACTTCTGCCGCTGTGTACATTTCTGAAATAATGTACGACGCGCCAGGGGCCGACACGAAGGCCGAGTGGGTGGAACTCCAAAACACCGGAAGTGTCTCCGTAGACATTTCTAAATGGAAGGTGAGTGACGCATCCAAGCACGTGCTCAATGCTCCCCCTAAAAACGGCTCGAAGGGAAGTATGATACTTGCCCCAAATTCTTTTTTAATTTTGGCCGCCGATGCGCCAATGTTTCTCTCAGCTCATAAAAACGTTCATTACGCAGTTATCGATACTTCACTCAGTCTGGGTAATGCGGGCGGGACGATATCTCTTTTTGACGCCAGCAGTACTCTTCAAGACTCTGCTACCTATAGTGCGACTGAGGGAGGAGAGGGTAATGGCGAATCTCTACAAAAAATTAATGGCACATTTGTCCCAGGGATTCCGACCCCGGGCAGCATAAATTCCGAAATTCGAATCGAAAAACCGGTAGTAGAAAAATCTCTTCCTACGCCTAAGAAAACGAAAAAAACGGCATCGCGGTCAAAATCAAAGACTGTTTTCGAGCCTAGACAACCCGTTTACAAAAATACGGACCCAAATTTTGTCATTCCAGAAACGGCGACCTCCGTGGTGCCAGTCGTCGACGAGTCGCCATCACTGGCAATGTCGCCTTGGATGTACGGAGCATTTGGCACCGCTATCGCAGGAGCCGGCGCGGCGCTTGTTGCAAATCGCAAAAAGAAAGACGAGTGGGACATCATTGAGGAAATGGATGATAGCGTGTAGTCTTTAGGGGTGCCCCACAAAACGATACTTGTGACCGGCGGAGCGGGCTTTGTTGGCTCGCGGCTTTGTGCGCGGCTTGTTCGAGAAGGGTATCTCGTCATTTCGCTCGACAACTATTTCACCGGTTCAAAAGAAAATCATGTGGAGGGCGTTGAGTATCGCGAAGGCCACACAAAAGACATTGC
>JAYTPG010000008.1:0-16866 GCA_043747375.1 Candidatus Kaiserbacteria bacterium
TAGCCATAAAGCTGACCTACGAAGTAGACATCGGTAATTTTGTCGATGTCGAACTCAGCATTGCGGCCCTGGATATTGCTACCGACGATGTCGCCTGATATGTACGCATCTACAGAATTACCCTTGGAAAGCAAGATGCCGCCTGGGAAGACTACGGTTGCGTACTTACCGTCTGCTGACCATGTTGCAGGATATGAAGTGCCGTTTACGTACACCATCACATTTGCCAGATCAGTAGAAGAGATTGAGCCGGACTGTCGGAATCGAATCGAGTAGAGCTTCAAGTCTTCGGCGGAGCCAGCTGTGAAGCGGACACCTGCGAATTTAACTCCTAAGTCACCAATGTTCTTCGTTTGTGAAGAGTTTGGATCAAACGAAGAGATGTTTGAAGTTACGTTTCCGAGAGTAAGCGTTGAGTTGATTGTCTGTTGTGCACCCGAAATTGGGAGCGAGCCAGCAACCGTTGCCGTGGTGTTGATACCAACAACAGAGAGAGAAGCGATTTGGCCAGTATAGCCACAACCACCCGTACACTTCTGGATGTTGCCTGCAACAGTAAGCGTGACAGATTGTCCAGGATTGATTGTCATGTTTTCACCGACAATCGCCTGGTGATTCGAGTTGAGTGTTCGAGACACACCAACCTGAAGACCATTTGAGTCAACGAGAACGATGCCGCTGAAAGCAGCGTCGTTCGCGAGACCAGTTCGCTGAACGTTTACCCCAGTGACTGTCACCGCCGCGTTAGACGAGTTGGTGAGAGTGAAAGTAGTGAACGGAACTCGTGTTGCTCCTTCCGGTGCAAGAGAGTTAGCAGGCTGTGAGCCGGCTGCGACCATGAGGGCGCCTCCAACTGTGCCTCCAGTCGTTCCACCAGTGGTTCCACCGGTTGTGCCGCCTGTCATGCCACCAGCGCAAAGAGCGTTGGCCTTAGCACGAGTTGACGGTCCCCAGTTTCCAGAGCCTTTTGAAAGACCGACTGGTGTGAGGATGTCAGCTGCGTACTTCATTTGGAACTTCGATACTGCTTTTGCAGTTGCTGGACCAAAGGTAGATGTTTCATTACCTTTGGAACCTGCGCCTGAAACGGCAACCATCGTGTCCGCTGAACTGTTAAGGAATTGTTGGACCCACATGACTTCACCATTCTTTGAACCTTTCTTAAGACTCTGTGTGAATGTGTGGCAAGAAGAAGACATCATCGAACCCGATGATGAGCCGCCTTGCAATGTGGAAATTTGTGCGAGCAATGCTTGAACCTGTGCTTGGAGATCCGTCATCGTATCTGCCTTCGCTGGAGTAGCAAATGCAAACGCAAACGAAACAACCAAAGAAAGACCCAAGAGTACTGCTGCAACATTTTTTGTTGCTAATGCTTTACTCATAGTTTAATTTTTGACCTTTGTAATCTAATGGGTGGACCCCATCGGACCGCACCTGAATCCTTTCGACAGAGATTCTGATACGTGTGTGTGCCTCTCACGCTTGCGCGTCAAGACAACATAATAATTATGCTAGCCCCTGACTCAATATATTATTAATAGTCGAGTCAGCGGAGTTAGCAGTAAATGGAACGTAGTCGCTTTTTTTATTTTCTATCGTTTCTGAAATTCGGAAATGCGACATATGCGAATCGAAAAAGACGACTTTGCATACGAGCCTTACCGGCTCATTTTTCTGCCTATTAAATTATCAAAGAACTACACGTAGAGAGCGCACCTTCGTGGCTCCTCTTTTGTGCGACAGCATCTCACCGAGATACTATCAGCGACATTATATATTGAGGAGGCATCAAGCACGACTATGCACGACACTCCGTTTTGTGGATAACTTGTTAAGAAAGATTGCGAGAACGCTAGTTTCTTTCGCCCTTTCCAACTTCAGTTATCGAAGTGGCAGAATACCCTACCACCCCCGGAGAGTCAATAAGTATGACGCCTGGGGGCCCCGTTCCTTTCACCCCAAAACACTGTAGCGACTCCAGCGTTTTGCGCCGGATTTCTTGACCTTACCCTTCGCCCCTAGGTCGACCAATTCCCGTTGGATCATTTTTTCACTGTATTCGGGCAAATTCGAAGCTATGTCCCTTATGCCGAGTTCTCCCTCTGATCGCAAAACAGCCAAAATAGACTGGGCACGCGAAGACATCTCTGGAGCTGACACTGTCTCAATAGGACTAGAACCAGGCACTTGTCCAACGCTCTTGGGATTTGCGACCTTATCCTTAACGTACCTTTCGGAGCCGCGATATTCAATAGGACGATTTTGCTCTCGGACATCTAGTAAGTCTTCGCGAGAGAAAGCAACTGATTCGGAAAGAGACGATCTCTGAGAAGCTACAAGGAAGGCCGACAAATCGTCGAGCGCTTCCGTAATGGACTCCGCATTTTGAAATGAAACTTGTCCTCCAACGGCAAGAAGTCTTACAAGCGAAATTAATTTGCGCGTTGAAGTCTTTAGTTCTCGTCCTTTGTCTGAATTAATAGCTCGCATTTCATCTCGAAGGGCCAGTACGTTAGATAAAAGACTTATAGAGGACTGTCTTATTGCAATCTTGATGGGGTCGCTGTCGGACGCGTGATTAGTCAAAAGGACAAGTGCCGCAGATATTCTTTCAGCTCGCTTATAAGCCCTTTCTCCGACTCTGTTTTCCCCAAATGGGTTTGTCCTTATGTTTTGTTGGTCGACAAACTTCGCAAGTCCATCTGTCTTTTGAATGTCCTTTGAATTATCCATGATGTCGCTTATGGGGGTGAAAGATTGCGTAGTCTATTATGTCCTTTCGGCAATGTTCTGATGCTATAACGGACCTTGTCTTTTCGCAATACTCTTTTGTGTTCTAGTATTCTTTATTGTGGCGTGTCGGAGGATATTTCTTTCTTTTTTAGCTCATTATCAAAGTGTTTTCTTGAGTAAAAGATAATTCTTCACGTGGTATGATTGGCGGCGATGAAGCAGAAGTCAGGCAAAAAAAATTCAAAGAAAGATAAGTCTGAGATGGAGTACGCGCGTAGCGTTTCTAGCGAAGCAATGCTCGGAGTCCTGGCAATATTCCTTTTTGCTATTGGAGGATTTCTCGTGTTAGCAGAGCTTGGCGGAGGAGGCGCTTTTGGAGGTGCTGTTTTTAATGGTCTTTCCTGGCTTTTAGGAATTGGCTACACACTTCTGCCTCTCTCACTCTTTATGACGGCCACCCTCGTCTTTAAGTCTTTCGATAGAAAATTTGGATGGGTGCAGATGGCCAGTATGTTTGTTTTCTTGCTAGCGAGCCTGGGACTCGTTGATCTCGCTTTTACCGGCGAAGGAGGCGTACTGGGGTCTGTGGTAGCGGCGCCTTTTTTAGCGGCAGTTGACGCGACGGCAACAGTGTTTTTCCTCGTTGCTTTTATAATTGCTTCACTTGTAGTTGCCTTTGATGTGCATCTTGGTGAGGTCGTTGCGGCGATTCGCGAACTACTCCGAAGAGACGAAAATACTTTTGCGGCAGACGTAGAAAAAGAAGTTCCCGTCACGGGCCTGAATACTGAAAAGCCTGGCGTGGAAGAAGTTCCCGAGGCTCCTGAGGAGCCCGAGACACGCGACGAAAAGCCTTCTGCTCCACGAAAAAGTGAGTCTGCCCCGAAGGAAGAGCAGAGTGAGGGCTTCCCTATTCTCGCTTCACTCGACACTTTGTACACGCCGCCACCCGTTTCATTGCTCGGCAAAAACAAAGGAAAGCCCGAGGTGGGAGATGTGAAGGCGAACATGAATCTTATTAAACGGACGCTCCAGAACTTTGACATTCAAGTCGAGATGGATGAGGTTTCTATCGGACCGACCGTCACTCGGTATGCGATGAAGCCGGCGGAAGGCGTGCGACTTGCAAAGATAGTGGCACTTCAAAGTAACCTGGAACTCGCTCTCGCGGCCGCACCAGTTCGCATTGAAGCTCCTATTCCGGGCAAATCACTTGTCGGTATAGAAGTGCCAAACATCGCACGCACCACACTGGGCTTGGGGCCGCTTGTTATGGAAGAACAATTTACCTCTTCCGATAAGCCGCTCCTTATGGCACTTGGTCGGTCGATCACCGGGCAGGCAAATTTCGCGGATCTCGCAAAAATGCCTCACATGCTTGTGGCGGGAGCTACGGGTGCCGGTAAATCAGTAACCATCCACGACTTGGTTGTTTCTCTACTCTATCGCTGCGGACCGGAGAGACTTCGATTCATCATGGTGGACCCGAAGCGCGTTGAACTAACGGTATACAACTCTATTCCCCATCTGCTCACCCCAGTTATCACCGATGCGAAAAAATGTATCCTCGCCCTCAAATGGCTCGCAAAGGAGATGGATCGACGATACAACATTCTTGAGACTGAAAAGGTGCGCGACATCGCCTCGTATCATCAGAACATACTTGCCCCGGCACTTGAAAAGGCTTCAAAAGAATCTCAGACACAGATGCCCGAGGCAATGCCTTATATCGTACTTATTATTGATGAGCTCGCCGACATCATGCATGCGTTCCCCCGTGAGCTCGAAAGTGGCATTGTGCGTCTCGCACAAATGAGCCGCGCGGTCGGCATACATCTTATTCTTTCAACTCAGCGACCGAGCGTGAAAGTTATCACCGGCCTCATCAAAGCAAACATACCCGCTCGAATCGCGCTGCAGGTTGCATCACAAATCGACTCGCGTACTATTTTGGATGGTAGTGGTGCAGAAAAATTACTCGGCGCTGGTGACATGCTCTTTCTTTCTGGAGAAATGTCGAAGCCGCGACGAATTCAGGCGGCGTATGTTTCTGAAGAAGAAGTGAAGAAAGTTGTGGCGTTTATCGCAAAACACGCGGAGGGTACACTTCCGAACGTAATTGATTTTAGCGAAAACGCATCGCGAGCGAATGATCCTGTTTTTGCGGGTCTGAATGACGATGCGAACGACGCAGATGATGATCTATACCCCGCCGCAAAACAAACGGTCATCGAGGCCGGGAAAGCTTCAACTTCGTATTTGCAGCGCAAGCTTGGCGTGGGCTATGCGCGCGCGGCGCGTCTTATGGATATGCTTGAGGAAAAAGGTGTTATCGGCAAGTCTGACGGCGCAAAGCCACGCGACATCATTGGCGCAGGAAATGCAGATGAGCTCGCCGCAGAGCCTTCCCCTGCCGAGGAGGAAAATGCATGATGGGCAATTGTGCCGCATTTGCGGAGCGCAATAACAAGGTGGACAGTTCGCTAGAAGCTCGGGGCTAGAAGCGGTAAGCTACGTATATGCTCCCCTACAGCGACAGCCGATTCAGTAAAATTGCGCTCGCGCTCTTTTTCTGCTGCATCGCACTCTACGCACTTTTTGAAGCACGCGGAATGCTTTTTGGTCCGACGATCGCTGTCTCTTCTGAGGTAACGACCGTATATGATCCTTTTGTAAATATTGAAGGAAAAGCAGATCGCATTACCGCGCTCTCCATGAACGGAAAAGAGATTTCTGTGACGGAGGAGGGGGGTTTCAGCGAGCCGTACCTTTTGGCACCTGGCGGAAACCATATATTTTTGAAGGCGAAAGATACCTACGGACGCACTACAACGAGAGTGATAAATATTGTGTACGTTCCCCGTCCCACGGCTCAAAAGAGCCAAAAAATAGGCACCAGCACATCGGCGACATAGAGCCATGGTTTCGAGAATTCGCCTCAACTTACCGAGGTCGGCCCTCTGTATGGAGGACCGGCCTCGGTGTTTGGAGGTGACTGGCACGGAAAAAACGACGATGTATAATTGCCGCCTTATAATCATTCGTCAAAAAAATATTTTCTATGGCGTTTAAAAAAGAAAAAGCTCCTCCGAAACAAGTTGGGACCGGGACCGACAAAGATATCGAACGTGCGCTCGAAAGTATTAAAACAAAATTCGGTGACGAATCGATCATGATGCTTGGTGCGACGCCGAAGGTAGATGTTAATGCTATACCTACAGGTTCTATTGGCGTTGACTGGGCGCTTGGCATTGGCGGCCTGCCTCGCGGCCGCATCGTCGAGATTTTTGGGCCTGAATCATCAGGCAAGACGACGCTTTCGCTTCACGTAATTGCTGAAGCGCAAAAGAAAGGCGGCATCTGCGCATTTATTGACGCGGAACACGCACTCGACCCGGAGTACGCAAAGAAGCTCGGCGTCGACATCAATTCCCTTCTTGTGTCTCAGCCCGACACCGGCGAACAGGGACTTGAAATTACAGAGTCGCTTGTGCGGAGTGGAAAAATTGACGTGATTGTTATTGACTCTGTCGCCGCGCTCACGCCAAAAGACGAGATCGAAGGCGACATGGGTTCGATGCAAATGGGTAAACAAGCGCGGCTCATGTCGCAGGCACTTCGCAAGTTGACCGCAATCACTTCTAAAACAAAAACGCTCATCATATTCATCAACCAGATTCGCATGCAGATCGGTGTCATGTTTGGAAATCCTGAAACAACGACTGGCGGTAAGGCGCTCAAGTTCTACACAAGCGTGCGCATCGACATTCGACGCATCGCACAAATTAAGAAAGGTGATGAAATCATGGGTGGTCGCCACCGAGTAAAGATAGTCAAAAATAAGATTGCCGCGCCATTCCGCCAAACTGAATTCGACATGATGTATGGTGAGGGTATCTCGCGCGAGGGCGAAGCCCTCGCGCTCGGAGAGAAGCTCGGCGTGTTAGAAAAATCATCGGGCGGGGCCTATGCGTACGGCGAACACAAGATGGGCCGCGGATATGACGCGGCGCGCACATTTCTTCGCGAGAACAAACCAATTTTGAACTCTATCCTGAAAGACATTCGAAAAAACCTAAATGATGGAGGCGTTCCCGCAAAAACAGCAGCGAGCGCTGATGAATAGGTAGTTTCTAAAGTTGAATCCAGAATCGCATTTTGTCCGGCCCTCCTCCAGGGTTAGAGACTGTATTCTCCAAGATTCCTCCGTTTCGTTCGATTATTTTCCGCGATGGAAGATTTGTCTCGTCGCATGTGAGCAAGGCCTTCTCGATGCCGAGCTGTTTCGCATACGGAAGAGCAAGGCCAAGTATTTTCGTCCCGTACCCTCTCCCGCGCACCGAAGGTCGCATCTCATACCCAATATGGCCTCCAATCTGCCGCAAATGCTCATTCAGGCGATGTCGTATGGTTACTTTTCCGATATACTCTTTTCCCTCAACGAGCCAGTAATCGCTCTGCGGCACAAAATCTTTTGGTAGATTCTCTCCGCGCTCCACCTCACTCAATCTCTGCAAATATCTATGGAAGTCTGTCTCAACTGCAGGAATTGGAAAAGGCAGATGGCGACCGTATGGACCCTCTTGTTCAAATTCATGGACCGCTCGGAGAAATGAGTCATTATACTGTATAGAGGGTCGAATCAGTTCCATGCGCCGATACTACAAGAAACCAAAGATTGGACAATGAGCCGTTTTTCGCTAGAATACCCAGCAATGTTGCAATATAATGAAATCAAGCCAGGAGTTGCGGTTATTGTGGAGGGCGAGCCCTACGTCTGCACGTGGAATAACATCATGCAGAAACAGCAGCGCCGTCCGGTTAATCAAACCAAATTGCGACACCTCATCAAAGGAAATGTTGTTGAACATTCTTTCCAGCAATCAGACAAGCTCTACGCAGCCGAAATCGAGACAAAGCCTGCCATGTTTATTTACGAACGAAACGGCGAATGGTGGTTTCACCCTGCCGGAAAACCAGGAGAACGTTTTCAGGTGAATGATGAGTCTATCGGCGAGCCGGGACGTTTTCTGAAGCCAAATACTGAGGTGAGTACAAAATACTTCGAAGGAAAACTTATTCAGGTCGCTGTTCCTATAAAAATGGAACTCAAAGTAAAAGAAGCCCCTCCAAACACTCGAGGAAACACTGCGCAGGGCGGCAATAAAGTGGTTACTCTCGAAACAGGGGCCGACATCAACGTGCCAATGTTCA
Organism: Candidatus Kaiserbacteria bacterium; assembly: GCA_043747375.1. Taxonomy (GTDB): domain Bacteria; phylum Patescibacteriota; class Minisyncoccia; order Phycocordibacterales; family UBA2100; genus UBA10103. Next base: position 7,951 of record JAYTPG010000008.1, read on the forward strand.
TAAACGCAGGTGACAAAGTCATTGTGAACACAGAGTCTGGAGAGTACGTTGAGCGAGCGTAGCTTGTTTAAGCTCTTATATGTCATGTTAGGATGCCTGCATGCCAGAGAGGACTGACAGAATGCCGGAGGCAGCCCCACTCGTACATGAAGTTCCAGAATCATTGAAGCCGACCCTCGACGGACCTCGATTTGCTGATCTGACAAAAGAAACAATTACTTCCCTCGCAGAGAGTGGTTGGGAGCGCTTTGGTGTTGTTGCGATCGTTATCAATCCGCAAGGGGAAATTTTGACGGTAACACATGGCAAGGGTTACTCGAAAGTACCTGAAGGGACGATGGGGGTCCTCAGCGAAACCATGCACTACACTCAGCGTGATGGCGAAGTGACCGTTGAGCAAATTGACGCTGCATTGAGTCGGCTTTTTACCGAGGAGTGCGGTGTCTCTGAAACCGAAATCTCTCAGCTAAATGAAAAAGGATCGCTTCAAGCAGCAAAGCACGGCGCGTGGGAACCAGTCTCCTTCCCTCTTTCCAATGGCAGATTTATTCTCGGCTTGGTGGTCGCTTTGCGAGCTGACGAATATGCAGCCAACATTCTCTCGCGAAAAAATTCGGGATTTGTTCCGACTGACGCGATCAAACACGCGACATTCGTGCGCCCCGAGCCGCTCGCCGCGGAAAACCATCCGATTGCCAGTGTCTTTCGTGTCGGTACGCCAGATCTCATTCGAGCGGCGCTCGAAAAAATGACATCCCCAGAAGATTTTCTGCCACTAATGCTCCCTCCGCCTCAAACGCCTCCGTTGAACTCTGTTGAGAATCTCAGTGAATTACGCAGAACATGAGTGCTTTAGCACTTATAAAAATAGGCGGTGGACTCATTACCGACAAAGAAAAACCCCTTGCCGTGCGAGAGACGATGATGCGGGCTGCGGCCCGCTCTCTTGCTAATGCAATTCGAGCAAATCCGAGCGTCTCTTTTTTGATCGGAAATGGTGCCGGATCGTTTGGACATTTTATTGCCTCTCTAAATCGAGCCCCTGACGCAGTAGGGTTTGACGCAGATCACGTCGCAGAAATACACGCGAGCGTCGTGAAGCTCAACGCAATATTTGTGGACCATTTGATTGAGGAAGGCGTTCCGGCAGTATCGGTCAGCCCCGCTGAGCACATTTCTTGTAATGATGCCGTAGTCACTCACCAATCTACTGACTCACTGCTAGCGCTTCTTTCTGCGAAAAAAGTGCCCGTTATTTTTGGTGACATTTTGCGGGACGAGGTGCGTGGCGGAACTATTTTTTCTACAGAGTCCTTATTTGAAATTATTATTCCTTCACTCACTTCTTTCGACGACATTTCGGTTATTTACGCAGGAAATACCGAAGGTATTCTCGATGGCGCCGGCACCGTAATTCCTGAGATTCGAGCGAGAGACGCGCAGGCCTACGCCAGCAACATGACTTCCCCTCTTGGCTTTGATGTGACCGGCGGGATGCGACACAAGCTCGAAAGTGCCGCTCGAATGACACGATTGGCAAAACGAGTGTATATCGTTTCGGGGTCAGACCCGAGCGCAATAACTAAAGCGACTGCCGGAGAGGCAGTCGGTACCCGCATTCTTAGCTGAGAAACGAGGAGAATTATTTCTGCACGTGAGCAAGAAGGCCCATGAAACGAGCGCGTTTTACGGCAGCTTCGACAGCGCGTTGCTGCTTGGCAGTGAGTCCCGTTCGCTTGCGGCTCATGATTCGGCCGTGTGGATTTACGAATTGCTTAAGAAGGTCTATGTCCTTGTAGTCTACGTGTCGAATGTCGTTTTGAGTAAGTATGTTCATATAGTTTTATTAATTAAAATGGAATATCGTCCGGGTTAATTTCATCTTTTGGATAATCAATGCCAGGTCCTGCTATTGGTCCCTCATCGGCGCCTGAGGGCATTTCATCTCCTCCACTAGAGCGGCCACCGCCCGAACCTGATCCACGTGGACCAAACTGAACACGATCTGCCACCACTTCGGTTCGATACTTTTTCTCGCCATCTTTTTCCCAGCTTCGAGTCTGCATGCGGCCTTCAACAAATACCGATGAGCCTTTCTTGAGATACTGGTTTACGGTATCTGCCTGGCGACCGAAGACGACAACATTGTGAAAGTCTGTCTGCTCTTGCTTTTTTCCATCTCGGTCCTTAAAAACACGATTGGTCGCAACCGAAAAGTTGACCACATTCATGCCTGAAGGCAGCGCTCGCAACTCCGGATCTCGGGTCAAATTGCCAAAGAGGAACACCTTATTGATGTACATAGAATGCTATTCAGTCGTGATGCCTTCAAGGGCTTTTTCGAGTTCTACTTCGGAAACAGGAGCGGCAGTTCCGTCTTCAACGTGTCGCGGTGGCGCCTTGATAGGCTCAGAACGCTTCACCTCTCGAAGCTGTGGAGCTTTCATCTTTGCTCGTGTTTCTTCACGAACGGTTCGGAAAACAATAGATCGGAGGATTGAGTGGTCCTTTTTGAGGGATTCTCGGAGCGTATCGGCTGCCTCAATTTCAGACTCAAATTTGAGCCAGCCAAAGAAGCCGCGATCGTGCTCGACATATTTTTCGCCTTTTCGGGTATACATTGGGAAGGAGAGCCTCATAAGGATAGGCGCTCCTTCAGCAATGAAAGTGCCGCCTGCCTTTTCGACGATGCCTCGGATGCCCGAAACCACCTTTTCGATGTCTTCTTCTTTCACTTCTGGTGAGATGTGATAGCCCGCCTCATAAATACGAGAAGAGTCCGCGATTTCCGCGTTTTCAACATCTACAACTACCGTTGTTTCGGCCATAGGTCCGGGCACTCTATCACATGTTTTTTAAGCCTGCAATCGCTCCGTGACGGCTTGGTCGAGAAAATCAAAACCTCGGCATCCAAACAGGGACGCCGAGGTAAAACGAGACTCTTCGAAGCGGATGACTAATCATGCCATCCGTACTTAAAGCCTCGGATCATCACTACAACCCAAGCAGCGACGATAAGTAACGCCAGACCACTAATGACCATGGCAAGACCTCCTTGTGACAGAGAAACGTAATGAACGCAATTACGCCCACCACTCCCCATAGAACCATACATGCACGACGTATTCGTCGCAACACTTTTGGAACTCTTGGTTTTCCTCCCAAAGATGGAAATTGACTGCGCGCAAAAACGCTGCATCCGCCGTCCATCCCGTTTACTTCTTCGAGCTGGACCAGCTCTTCGGTCCAGTACTCCACGACTACAACTGCGCTGTTTAGAAGTTGTCGCCAGTCTCCATTGAAGTAGAGAGCGAGCGGTGCCCCAAGCCAGACTAACATTAGAGCCTTCCAGCTGGGATCGCCAACCAAAACATAGAATGCCGCAATCAATCCTGCAGTATTGAATGCGACTCCGTCTCGTGCTCGCCACCACAAAGCCTGGAATGCACCATTTCGCAAGGTACATAGTCCGATAAACCCTGCAGTTGAGCCGATTGGGTTCGGCTTATGCTTCGGTACATAGGGAACTTCTGTCTCTGCCGTCATGGCGATTACTCCTTCCGTTGTTGCAGAGAAATGCACTCTAGACTGCCCGCAAGAAAAACAAGGATTCTTTTATTTCAAGCCAAAAACACGCTGGGCGTTCGTAAGTAGTTGCGCACGCACCACTTCAGAGTTCTCCCCTCGAATTTCAGCTATTCGTTCAACAATAAGAGGAATGTTGGCGCTTTCGTTTCTTTTCCCTCGATGCGGTATTGGTGTGATGTATGGCGAGTCGGTTTCGGAGAGAAGCATGTCGAGTGGTGCATTTTTCACCACTTCGTCGTAATCATGGGTAAATGTAAGCACGCCCGTAAACGAAAGTGTAAATCCGATATCGAGCCACGACTTAGCGATCGCCCAATCGCCTGCAAAAAAGTGAACATCACCTAGAACCTTTGCGTGAGATTTTACAATTTCTAGGGCATCGCGGTACGCCTCGCCATCGCCCGGACCTTTTGGGGCGGAGCGGATGTGGAGCATGAGCGGTTTTTTTAGAGTATTCGCGAGCTGTATCTGTTGAATAAACGCTTCAGCCTGCGTTTTTTTCGTATCGGCTTCCAACCGAAAATAATCCAGCCCACATTCACCTACCGCTATCACTTTTGAGCTCTGCCCCAGAGCCACATATTTCGTCATATCGAACGCTTCTCCGCGTGAGGTAAAAGCCTTCCCACCCTCCCCCAATTCTTTTTCGTCGTGGAACGATTTACCGGTGTGAATCGGATGAAGCCCGATCGTCGCATAGACTCCATCATGTTTTTCCGCAAGAGCCACGGCTGAAGACGACGTATCAAACTGCGTGCCGACAATGTTCATCCCTACCCCAGCGTCAAGCGCCCGCTTTACCGCCTCGTCCCGATCGTCGTTAAACGCAACAAAATTCAAATGCGTATGTGCGTCGAAGTATTTCATACCCGTTCGACTATTAATTCATGTAGCAGGAGTGACGGCGACTGCTTTTTTAGACTGGAAAATTCCTCATCCGTGGTAACAAACTCCACCTTCCTAGTGTCAATCATTCCTTCCATACGATACTTCTTAGCAATACCCAGAAGCGAATTATCAAACATGCTCTGAATTTCTCGCTGGTTACTTTTGTCTATGTTTTTCATTTCTACCCCAGTAACAATAAAATCAAAATCACTGTTTCGACGAATTTCCTGGATTTTTAAGCGCCCTCCTACGAGATAGACCCTCAGCTTTTCAAAGGTCACTTTTCCTTCGCAGGCTTTCGCAAATGTTCGTGAAAGATCGGCGGCAACTTCGTCAACCTTTCCTAAAACGTCTTTGATTCGTCGTGCCCTCTCTGCTACCTTCGGGGATGTCGTGTCGGTGATACTGAGTGAGTTGTGAAAAATATTACCCAAATTCATGTTCTGTCCTTTCTCCAGCGAGAGCGTTTCTGATTTCATTTGGCGAGACGTGACAGGAATCTCCATACTATTTCCGTGGAAAAAGATTCGGAGGTTTTTTATTTTCCAGGACCGCACGCTTAATGGTGTCACTGGTTGTAGGCATGAAAGGCTGCAGAAGGCACGCAATAAGGTACAGCTCCTCGACACATTCTGTGATTATCGTGTTCCCCTTTTCCTTATCTGTCTTCACCACGCTAAACGGCTTTTCGGTCGTGAGTTTTCCATCAAGCATTTTAATGCGCTCCCAGATGTAGTCTGCGGCGGCATTGTATTCATATTTCTCAAGCGCCTGCGTGTATCCAGAAACAAACGACTTTGATTCGGGGCGAGCAGTCGGGTTATCAAGATTTGTTTCCGCCAAGGTCATGATGCGGGCAGCAAGGTTGCCGATTCCATTCGCAAGATCCGCATTGTAGGACTCTTTGAATTTCTCCATCGTAAAGTCAGAATCTTCGAAAGAATGAATATGGCGTGCGAGGAATATGCGCAGTGCGTCCACGCCATACTCTTCAGCTATATCCATCGGATTGATGACATTCCCCAGTGATTTACTCATCTTCTGTCCCCCACTTGTTATGAATCCGTGAATCACGATTTGTTTTGTGGACGGCAACCCCGCAGACATAAGCATCGCTTGCCACATCGCAGATTGCTGTCGTAAATTGTCTTTGCCTGCCACCTGAATGGCGTTTGGTGCCCCTACAGAGCCCCAGAATTTCTCGAAATTGTCAGTGTCTTCTGGCCAACCAAGCGTGGAAACATAATTCACCAAGGCATCGAACCACACATACATTACTTGAGTCGTGTCCCCTGGAACCTCAACGCCCCACGGCATTTTGGATTTTAGACGCGAAATAGAAAAGTCTTCCAAGCCGCGTTCCACGAAAGCTTTTATTTCGTTAAAACGAAAATCAGGCACAACAAAATCTGGGCGGGCCGCGTACATTTCGATAAGCCTTTCGCGATAACCGGAGAATTTGAAGAAGTAATTTTCTTCGTCGATCATCTCAATTTCGAGATTTGGATGTATTGGGCATTTCCCGTTTACGAGCTCGGAATCCGTTTTCTCGAGTTCGCATCCGACACAGTATTTTACCTGGTACGTCTTTTTGTAGACGTCCCCATTTTTTTCACATAGTCGCCAAAATTCTTGCGCCGCTCTTTTGTGATGGGTGTCAGTGGTGCGAATAAAATGTAGGCCTCTGAAAAGATTGAGTTTTTCTTTTAGCTCTTGAAATCGTTTTGCAAATCCGTCTACATATTCTTGCGTATCCTTCCCTGCCGCAATTGCATTACGATGAATTTTGAGGCCATGCTCATCGGTGCCGGTATTGAAAAAAACATCATCGCCAAGAAACGCTCGGTAACGAGCGAGGATATCTGCCTGCACAATTTCGAGCGCAAAGCCTATGTGTGGGTCCGCGTTTACGTACGGGAGCGTGGTTGTGAGGTAAAAAGGTTTACCCTGAGCGGAGTCGAAGGACTTAGGCATGATGCTTCTCGCCAAACAATTCTCCCGATTCAATGTCGCGCGCGAGCTCTTGAATCGTTGCGGCAAGTGGAACCGCAAGAATGATACCCAGGAACCCGGCAAGCTCTGCTCCGACGATAAGCGCGAGAATGACCAGAAGCGGCGGCACGCCTACGACGCGAGTCACGACGAGCGGGTAGATGAGATGATTCTCAAATTGTTGGGCGATGACATAGAGCCCGATTGTCGCGAGACCCAGTGCAACTCCGCCGTCAACAAAAGCAATGGTGATCGCGGGCACCGCGGCAAGGGTCGGCCCAAAGACAGGAATTATTTCAAAGACTGCCGAAATTACGGCGAGCACAAGTGCATGCGGCACGCCGAGAATGGTGAGGCCGAGAAAAACGATTACCCCCATAATGACCGCCAGCAGCAGTTGCCCCTGCATCCAAAGGCCAATTTTTGTTTGAGAGCGTTTCCAAAGGCCAAGCACATAGCGCTGTTTTCTCTTCGGAACAATGATACGCAGAAAGTCGTCGACCCCTGTTTCGAGCACGGCAAAATAGAAAGAAAATACAATAATCAAAATCAAGGAAAAGAACCCGCCAAAAACCTGGCTTGCGGCCGCAAACGCGTTTGTGAATGAGCTCGATATGTGGAGCCCGTCGCGAATACTTCCCATAACGTCGTTTACCGAAAGCTGAGAAGGCGCGGGAACGCCAAGAATTTTTGCATACGAATCAAACGCGCCTGCCCTTGTGAACGCATCGAGGTAGCCCGGCAATTGGGCGATAAACGTTGCCAAATCTTCAAGAACGGAAGGAAGGAAGAAATAGAAGATGACGAAAAAAGTGAGGAAAAGCAGAAGGTAGATGGCGATCACAGCCAATACACGAGGAACCCGTTTTTTTACGAGATTGGCGACCCCAGGTTCGATAGCAGACGCGATTACGATGGCGGTAAGCACGTCGAGAATTATTGATCGCACTTCGAAGGCGACCCAGGCGAGCGCAAGAATGAAAAGGGTCTTTACGACCGTACCGGCCGAAATGGAGACATGTATCTGCTTATCCATGCTGGCATCGTAGCATGTTCGTGAATACTGAAAAGCGCCATTTATTTGAGATTACTTGGACTTAAAACGAATTTGGTCGGTGAGGAGAAGAACACCAAAAAGAAATGGTACGAGCGATAGAAATTGTGCAGCACTCGGCGCTTGTGCAAGAACTATCCATGCAAAAACAAGAGTCAAAAAAGGACGAATAACATTGAGTGCGTTTGCCTTAGTGACAGAGATACGATGTATGGCTTCGACCCAGAGAATCTTGGAGAGACCGAGAAAAAGAATTCCATTTAACAATAAGAAGACAATGACCTCTTTAATCTGCGCCGCGGAGGCGCTAGCATGGAATGCATATGCGAGAAAAAAGAGAAATGGCGTTGCACATACCGTTCGCAACAGGAGCACCATTTCCGCAGAAGCGATATTTCGTGCCTTTTGCTGGAAAAAGTTACCTGCAGGTGCGCAGACTGTCGCAAGCAAAATAAGTAAGTCGCCGCGATTTATTTCAGAGAAATTTTTTCCGAGGACAATGATGGCGCCGACCAACATAAGAGCCGCGCCCAGCTGATACTCTTTTGACATGGCCTCACCGCGAAAAAAGTGGAAGAAGAGAAACGACGTAAAGACTTCGAAGAGCTCGATGATCGCGGCGTTTCCAGGCGTCGTTGACTCCAGTCCGAGAAAATAAAAGACATAAAAAAGAATGCCGATAAAAAATACTAGTCCAGACACATACTTCCACAATTGTGCGTTCCACATTTCATGCCATCTTTTTCGATACGTCACGATGGCCGCAAAAAAGAACATGCTGATTAATGTGCTCCACGCAAGCGACGCGAGACCTGAGACCGAGGCATAGGAAAGCGTTGTGACGATCGGAAAAAATGCCCAGAGAATGCCTTCGACGAGAATGTAAAGCTCCCCCTTCCTGCTTTCGGTCATAGCAACCCAGCCAGTTCAGATATCGAGACTCTTTTTTGCTCCCCGGTGTCACGATCGCGCACGGTGACGGTGTCTTTTAATTCTGGCTTCTCCCCAAGCGTGTCGAAGTCGATGGTGATGCAATAGGGGGTGCCGATTTCATCTTGGCGACGATATCGCTTACCTATGTTGCCGTTATCGTCCCACATAATTTGGGGAATTTCTTTTTTGAGCATCAGGTAGACTTCGCGCGCCTTCCCAACGAGTTCTGGTTTGTTTTTCAAAAGCGGAAATACGGCCGCCTTTATGGGCGCCACGGCGGGGGTAAATTTGAGATAGGTACGAGTTTCACCACCAAGTTCATCTTCGGTGTACGCGCTCGTTAAAATGGCGAGGACTGCGCGAGCCATGCACCCGCTCACGCTCCTGGCCACCGGACTCTACGGCAAATCATTGCCCAATCAAAACGGTGCTCCAGTCCGACTCGTCGTGCCGTGGAAGTA
>JAYTPG010000009.1:0-14395 GCA_043747375.1 Candidatus Kaiserbacteria bacterium
GGGGTTTGTTCGTGCACAGGCGGGCGGAGCAAGCACCTACAGATTTGTTTGTGCTTTGCACAAACCGTATTCTTTGAATGACCACTAAACTCTCTCGAAGCCACCAAGCGAACACGCACAACGCCGAAGCAGCCAGCGCGAGCGAGTGCGAGCGGGCTATGCGTAGGCGGTTGTGTGTGATTCGCGGACATTAGAGTTACCACCAAACGCGGATATAGGAGCGCCTCGGGTCGCCGTGAGGTGGAGAAAAGAGCAAACAAAAATGTTAAAAAAGATTGCTCTTTTCGGAGACTGAAACGGCGAAGCAAAACCAAAAATTTCCTTTCCATTCTCTTGGACGCTTCGCGGTGGAGGGGTGGGGGGGCGCGAGAAAAATGCAAGGAAATTTTTTGGTTTTTGCACACGCGAGTCCGCGAGCGTGTCCGAGGCGCATTGGTTCGCTTCACCACGCAATCGGAGCGTACAATGCAGTTTCAAGCCACCACGCGCTCCGCGCGTGCGAAGTCAGGGGTTCTGCTCGAAATGGGTTCTAACTTTTTCAAACAAACACCACCAAAATTGATTTGCATCAGAATTGACCGCGCCCGCGCCAGAGGCGCGGGCTTGGGCTGGCATTTCCGCCAAGAAATTCCAAGGGGTTTTGAATTCCGCCAAAAGCATTCCCGCCGAAAGTCGGCGGTTCGAGCCGATGGAAACAAGAAAATCTCTCATCCGTGAGGGATTTTCTTGTTTGGAGAGATTTTCGGCTTGATTGGCTTCAATAATCCAGTTTCGCATGAGTTCGAGCCAATGATTACCTTTTCGCTCAAAATCCGATAATTTCTCCTCCAATGTTTTCTTTTCCGCCATTAAAACATTTTTATTTTCTTGATACTCGCCAAGTTCCAACGCCTCGCCAAGATATGCGTCTGTCAATCGCTCTGTGCGTGTTTTAAGGGCGGAAATACTATCGCGGAGATTTTGAGCAAAAAGGTCTGATGATTGGCGGGAGTCCACTTGCTCGCTTTCAAGACGAGCAAGATATTTATCCCGCCACTCATCGGGCAAAGAAACTTTTTGACTTAAGTCTTTCACTTGTTCAGTTAAAACTTCTTCCCGCAAAAAGCGATTTTCAGAACACTTGATAGTTTTGCTCTTGTGTGTGCAAAGATAGTAAATATATTTCAAACCACTTTTCTTGATGTGTCGCTCGGCGGTTATGGCATATCCGCAGACCCCACAAGTAGCAAAACCTAAAAACTGAAAATTCTTTGGTCCTCGCTTTTTGCGGGGCTTACCATTCTGAACAAGTGCTGTTTGTATCTCGTCAAAAAGCGAAACATTTGAAGTGTGGATGACAGGTCTCATGCCTCACTATATGAAAGCTCATGCGGATGTGATGAATGACCCAACTAAGACCAAGGAAGATCATCAGAAGTGGATGGTCGAAAATAAGGGAAGATTTGAAGCGGCGTAGGGAGCAACCCCCGCCGTTTTTGAGGAACAGTATAAAACGGCGGGGACGGCTCCCTAGAACTCACTGAACAACGCCGTCTTTGTAAGTACGATTTTTGTCCTCACCATAACCGCCACCATATCCAATCGTTGATTTAAAGGTTGCCACATCTGCACCTACAATTTTTTTATCGAAGAAATAAACCGAATCGCTGGTTTTTCCGTATCCTTCTCCCAAAGCGACAAAGTTCTGTGGCGATACATTTTCTAACTTTTTTGTATCTCTCGTGCCGTCGCTTGCGACGGTCGAGTACAAATGCATGTATACGCCGGATGCATCCTTAAAATACGTATCGTCAAGAACAGAAAAAGTTTTTACATCCACTCCGACAACCACTCTGCCCCACGAAAATACACGAGCGGAATCAGATCCAAAACGGCCAATTTGTGTTGCAGAAAAACTATTCGCTGATACTCCCTCTATGTCATTGATTTTTATCGCACCTGTGTTGTTTACGCCGAGAAAAAATACGCGCTGATTATCCTTCGTATACCAATACGTGAGTGCTTGAAATGAAGCGGGGTTTGCTCCCTCAATTTTGACAAGCGCGTTGGTGTCTTTATTCCTGTCGAGATAATAAACAGAGTTCTTGTCCTCGTAGTAAACGTCTTTTACGTGAACAAAAGTTTTTGAATCTACCCCAGACACAACTTCTGCCCTATGTGACGGCGTGAAGTAAAAATAAACATTATTTTTATCTCTAAATAATATACTGCCGCCACTGCTGTAGTTCTCAACTAACGCCTCAAAAGTTGCAATATCAGCGGTTGGAAGTTTTTTAAGAGCACCATCTTGATAGTATTTTTCCATACTATCACTCGGCACATTCAAGGCCGCTTTTGTTGCTGCTGTGACGGTAAGCGTTTGATATGAATCGTAGTACGAATTGTATGTCGCCGTATCTTGAATATCGTGCGAATACGCATGTATTTTGTATGTTCCGGCACTCGCTACTGCTGGTGCAGCGATAGACCATTTGCCATTCACTACAGGAGTTGATTCGGCCATCATCACGCTACCAACAGTACCTGCGGCTTTCGGATTCCTTATCTCGACTATAACCGATGAGACGCCTTTTGCAGTTCCAGTGATAATGGGATTATCCGCAGATTGCGTAAGCGCACTCGCATCTATCGCTATGGAAACTTTTGTAGAAACAGTATTCGTCGGCACTAAATTTTGCTCATTAGTCGGCGTCGTATTGTCCAAAATATTTTCCGAAGCAGTTTGCGGAGTAGAATTTTGTTGCACGACGTAATACGCGCCGCCACCGAGTACCGCCAAACCAATCAAAATGGCTATCAAAACACCGACACCGACAAATCCTCGTTGATTTTGCATAAATAAAAAGGTGGGGAAAATCGTTAATAAAACTTATCCACACAATACCACGTTCTTCATGCAATTTACAGCTGTTGTGACTAGCGGAAGCACGCCCCTCGCCTTTGCCGCCCATTCCTTTTTTCAAATCCCCCCCGCAAAAAATTAGAATGGAGAGGAGCGGCAAGGCGAGAGGGCGGGACGCGCGGTACTCCGCGCGTGGCGGGGTTCTGGGCGATCGGGGCGCACTTTTTGGGTCAAAGCCACCACGCACGCGGAGCGTGCGCAATCAGGGGTTCTGCTGGAAGTGGGTTCTAACTTTTTCAAACAAACACCACTATGACGACCCTTATGATTGAGTGACACTTTTGACCCCGATTCTCTTACCCTTGGTCTCTTTAGGTTTTCTGAACTTACCTCTAATGAGGTGCGTCGTCTTTGTGCCGGAAACAAATTGGCCACTCTTTTCATCAAATACATTTCTGGTGACCGAGAGGTAAGGAACATCCAGTGTGATGACATTAAAGGACTGCGGCTCTCCACGAAGCCGTTCAGATACTGTCCCTGCGTGTATAGTCAGAGAAGTTCTTTTTGCAAATGCAGTGCGATGGAGGTGTCCAGACAAATACACATCGACTCCGACAAACGATAAATTCGCCACCGCATTTTTTGCCCGCCATGCGGGTCGACGCATTCTTTTCGTTGGATTTTTTTGTAGTGGATGATGGGTGACAATGAACTTGACGACAGAATCGGGAATGTTTGCAAATCGCTCAGCAACATTTAGCAATTGCTTATTCGTCACAGCGCCGTTTTCGATGGTGAGTGCTCGAACAGTGTTAATACTTGTTATCGCGATTTCTTCGTCAACAAAAAAAGACTCTGTATGCGCAGAAATATATTCGCGATAATGTTTGAATGGATTTAAAAGGCGACCAACGGGTCTGTAAAACGGGGGAATGTCATGATTCCCCGGGATGACAAAATATTTGAACCCGTTATTATCCAACCGCTCCAAGAATTTCTGCGCCTCAGAGAATTCATCTTTTCTCGCGCGCTGCGTCAGATCCCCTGAAATGATAACAAGGTGCGGTTCAATGTGTCGTATCGAAGCAAAGAGCGCCTCCTCGATGGTTTTACTTGAGCGTCCGAAGTGAAGATCCGATACGTGGACAATCGTTCGCATATCTAAAGTTTTTTAAGTATATCTTAGAAAAATGTAGCCTTGTGCCGGGAGAGAGACTCGAACTCTCATGCCCTTTCGGGCTTTCGATCTTAAGTCGAATGCGTCTACCGATTTCGCCATCCCGGCTTGCCCTTATTTCTACCACGATGTGTAGGTTGTAAGCTATGGCAGTTTGGACAAAGTATCCGTAAGTTCTCAATCCTATTGTCCAGCCTATCTCCATTAATGTGATCGAGTTCCAGCGGCAATCGCCCATCAGGGGCCTTCTCCGCCCAGTTACAGTGTTCGCAGCGGGGGTTTTTAATATTTTCTTTAAATAGCCTAAGCTTTAGTTTATTGCTCTGAAAGGAGCTGTTTCGAACAAGAATTTCTTTAAGCGAAAAAACTGGCAGTCGCGGAATAGTGCGACCCTTGCTCCAAAGTTTTCCGGTAAAATGAGAGATATCCAATCCTAAATTTGAAATAGCTTTTTGAATTTGAACGTAATTGCCGCCAGCGGGTACGAGAACTAACTTTATTAGTACCTGTCGAATGCTTGTTGATTGAAGAACCGCCCGACGAAGTGCATTTTCATCCCACCTCTTTGTCCGCATCCAGGTGATAGTAGTCTATGGTACACGAATATGCAAGATAAATTCGTACGTGTACCGTATTGAAAATTATGTTAAAGTCATAGCGTTGGCCTGGTGGTGAAGGGGTAACACGGGAGTCTGCAAAACTCTTATGCGGGGGTTCGAGTCCCCCCCAGGCCTCAAAATTGCATAGTAATTTAGCGGACAAGAAAAGCGATACGCTGTCTGTCGGCCGGCAGGTATGTCGCGTGAGTACGCGCGACGGCGAGACACCCAGGCCTCACTTTTTCATTAAATCCTCAATACGTAAGCGATTTTTCTCTCCAAAATCTAGCTCAAAATCAATGGTTGGAGGAAAGTGCAGTGCGCTATGTTTTTTAATATATTCTCGAAAAGCACTGCGCTCGCGCTTACAAAAGGCAAGGGCGGCTTTTTCTGCCGTTTCCGGCAAGACCGAAATGAACACCGTAACGTTTCTAAGATCGGGACTAATTTCGGAACGAGTTACGGTAATGAGTGACTGACGACCAGCTTCCCGAGCCAAAAAATCACCCGCTAGTTGCGCGATAATCTCTTTTGTTTGAATTTCTCTTTTCGAGTCCATATTCGGATAGTACTATTTATTCAGTGCGAGTAACTACATATTCGATAACATCGCCTTGAGAAGGGGTATGGTCCGAGGCAAGCACGGCACCAAACTGTCCTTCCGTCTCGACTTTTTCCACGTTCTGTTTATTAGACTGTAGGCCCACTATTTCGCCCCGTCCCACCACTTCGCCTCGTCGGGTTATACGAACGGCGCCGCCTTTTTTTAGGGCGCCCTCTAAAATTTCGGCACCGAAAACATGCTCATCTCGCTTACTAGAAAAGAACTTGAGAACCTTGGCGCGACCGAGTATTTCTTCCACCACTCTTTTCGGCGCTGATTCAAGAAGGAGTTCATTTAGCCGTTCAGTAAGTTTGTAAATGATGTCAAAAAACTCAACGTGGACGCCTCGCTCGAGTGCGAACGCGGAAGCGGTCTGATCGGTGCCCACATGAAAGCCCAAGACTGAAGCTGGCGCGATTCCTGCAGCAATGGCCGTCTTAATATCGTCTTCTGAAACAGAACCGATGCCAGACTGAACAATGCGAACTTTTCGTGTTGCGTCACCAATTTTTTTAAGTTCCACAACGATTGCTTCGAGGGAGCCGGTAGTGTCCGCTCGAATAATGATTGGCAGAAAGAAGATATTTGGATCATCGTTCTCGACAGAATTTGCAAGGCTTTTTTGAAGAGTGGGATCGGAAGAGCGCGTTTCCTCGGCATCTCGCTTTGATTCGTGCGTATGGAATTCTGCACCAACGTCGGGGAGTTCATCAAATCCGATAAGGCGAATTGGGGTCGAGAAAGTTGCTTCTTGAAGCGGAACACCAAGATGGCTCTCCATAATTCTAACCGGAGAAATACCGGCTCCGGCCCTGATAAATTGGCCTGTGCGCATTGCGCCGTTTTTAATTATGAGAGTCGCTGCGATTCCTCTTTTCTTATCGCGATGGGCTTCAATTACATATCCGCTAGCCGGAGCGTTCGTGTCACCCTTCAATTCCTGAACCTCGGCAACCAGTAATATTAGATCGAGAAGTTCCTCGATGCCAGCGCCCGTTTTTGCAGAGATTGCGACCCACGGCACGTCGCCGCCGAGCTGCTCCAAAAAAACATGGTTCTCAAGCAAGGTGGCCTGGGTGCGACTCAGATCAGCATTGGGCTTATCAATTTTATTTATCGCAACGATGAACGGCGTTTTGGCACCTCGGATACTAGCCAAGGCTTCGAGGGTTTGTGCTTTCACGCCGTCGTCTGCAGCTACTACAAGAATGGCGATGTCCGCCACCGACGCGCCACGAGAACGTATAGCGGCGAATGCTGAGTGACCGGGCGTATCGATGAATGTAATGCGTTTAAAGTCGCCATTTTTTTCGCGCGCAACTTCATACGCGGCCACGTGTTGAGTTATTCCCCCGGCTTCTTTTGAGACGGTGTTCGCTTTGCGGATGTAATCGAGCAGCGTCGACTTACCATGATCGACGTGACCAAGAACTGTCACAACAGGCGGACGTTCGACGAGATTCGGTGTTGATTTCATGTTTTTGATGAGTGGCCATAGGGCGCTTCAAGTGGCGGTATTATACCACTAATTCCCTAAAAAGGCGAGGCTCGTATACTGGCTCAAATGCAGAACAAATTGTGTCTGGAAACTACTCAGGTAGAATGGTGATATGTGGTGGAAAAAAAGACGGATATACCTCGACTATGCAAGCGCTACACCCGTTTCTGCTGCTGCGCGCTCCGCAACCTTGAAAACAATGGACGTGTTCGGGAATCCTGGGTCTATTCACGCAGACGGCGTGATTGCAAAAAAGAGCCTTCAGGACTCTCGAGAAAGAATCGCTCAATCCCTTGCCTGTAAGCCGCGAGAAGTTGTTTTTGTTTCGGGAGGAACGGAAGCAAACAATCTTGCAATTCTTGGTTTCGCACGACGGCTTGAAGCCACTACCAGAACACTGAAGGAAACACATTGGGTCGTTTCTGCGATCGAACACCCGTCGGTTCTTGAATGTTTCGCAGAAGTGGAGAGACTCGGTGGCTCGGTTTCGTATGTTGAACCAGACCCTCAAAGTCTTATTCGAGCGGAAACTTTGGAAAAAGTCTTAAAACCGGAGACTGTATTTGTCTCAATTGGATGGGCAAATCACGAAATCGGCACCGTACAAAAAATTTCCGAGCTCTCACGCGTCATCCATGTTCATGAAAAAAAGTATGGGAGCATCGTACTTTTCCACACTGACGCAGGACAAGCGCCACTTTTCAAATCGCCACATGTTCATACGCTCGGCGTCGATCTTTTCTCGCTTGATTCCGGAAAACTCTACGGGCCGCGCGGGGTTGGAGTGTTATTTATATCTGAAAGAGCTGAACTTGCCTCGACACTCTTTGGCGGACGGCAAGAAAGAGGACTCCGACCAGGAACTGAAAATATCGCGCTCGCAGCTGGTTTCGCGGCAGCCATAGAAGAACTCGTGAGCGAACGAACAGAAGAAAAAAAGCGACTCAAGGAAATTCGCTCCGATCTAACAAAAAAAATCGCAACCGTTTCAGATATAATCCTTAATGGAGACAGCGAAAGAACACTGCCGAATCTCATTAATATTTCTATCAAGAATGTTGACACGGAATACCTCACTCTTGCGCTCGATCGGGATGGTATTTCTGTCGCCACAAAAAGTGCGTGTCGCGAAGGAGAGGAGTCACGTTCACCCGTGATTGATGCACTGCTTAAGGCATCGCACAGCACACAGTCATGGCGAAGCGAGAACACACTACGCATTTCTATGGGGAAGGGAACGAAGGCAGGAGACATTGAAATTGCATTTTTATGCCTCAAAAAAAATATTTTGTTGCTTCGCCAGAAAAAGATGGTATAATTTTTTTATGGAACTTGAGAAGCTTAACAAGTCACAAATCGTTTTGCTGACGTTGCTCGTCAGCTTCATGACCTCGATAGCAACAGGGATAGTTACCGTCTCTCTCATGGAGCAAGCACCTAAAGGTGTTACGGAAACCGTCAATCGCGTCGTAGAGCGCACTGTAGAGCGAGTTGCGCCCGGGCAAGCTGCCGCGGTTGCGGCGACCAAAACAGTTGTCGTTAAGGAATCCGACCTCATCGCCGAATCTCTGAACGCGGTATCTCCCTCACTTGTTAGAATTTATGTCGGAGCTCCAGACGCGCTTACGTTTGTAAGTCTTGGACTTATTTTTGGTGACAAAGGGCTGATTGTTACGGACGGGAGTGTCTTAGGCGACATAAAGAACTTCTCTCTGGAATCAGGGGGTTTGTATGTTCGAGCGTCACTTCAAGCGTCTGACGCTCCGAACGGTCTCGCGTATCTTGTTGCGGCAACCACCTCAATAGATGGCAAACCCATGACCTGGAAACCCGCCTCGTTTGCGAAAGATAAATCTGTGATAGGGGAGACTGCGGTATTTCTCGGTGGAAAGTCCGCAACTCGCATTGCCGCGGGCATCGTTACTGCTATTACGCCAATGGCGGAAGGGGTTAAAGAATCAGTCTCAATCTTGGACACCAACATCCCGGTAGCAGGCATTTTTCCCGGAGGACCCATCATTGATACCTCAGGAAACGTCATTGGTGTAAGCACCGGGGCCAGTCGTGCGTCAGCAGAAACAGGATTCATCGCTGCCTCTGCAATTGTCCTTCCGCAGTCGACGAAGGAAAAAGATAAGTCTTTGTAGTACTATATATATATGGCTGCACCGTTCAACAATTACACAACCAAAGCGAAAGAGGCGATTCACCGCGCCCACCAGCTCGCTGTAGAACGTGGGCACAATCAAGTGTCGACGCTTCATTTGCTCGCCGCGCTGCTGACTCAAGAAGAAAGCATGGTGATCCCTATGCTTGAACAAGTGGAAATAGACGTAACCCACCTTACCGATTCTATTTTGGAATCTATCGAAGGCTCAAGTGGCATGACGGCAGTGTCCCCATCGTTCCAGCTGTATCTCACGCCCGAGCTTGTTCGCGTTTTTGAAGCCGCTCCTCGCATCGCTGCCAGCTTCAATGATCAATTTGTTTCTCCTGAGCATCTTCTTTTGGGAATCGCTGAACATCCAGGACCGGCCGCCGATATTCTTGCCAGATTCCGCATCGATAGAACCGCACTTGCGCGAGTACTTTCTGATATTAAAGACGGGAAAATCCGCGATACCGAAGAACCAAAGAAGCCGCGTGCGCTTTCTCGCTTCGCGCGCTCTCTAACCGATCGCGCGCGAGAAAACAAACTCGATCCTGTTATCGGGCGAGACGCTGAAATACTCCGCGTAATTCAGATTCTTTCACGTCGCACAAAAAATAATCCTATTTTGATCGGCGAGGCCGGCGTGGGTAAGACGGCGGTTGCAGAAGGCTTGGCGCAACGAATTGCCTCGGGCGACGTTCCTGAATCACTTCGAGGAAAGGAATTAATACAGCTGGATCTCGGTCTCCTTATTGCGGGCACCAAATACCGCGGAGAATTCGAAGAGCGATTGAAGGCCGTTATGAAAGAAGTCGAACGGTCTGAAGGCAAGATAATTCTCTTCATAGATGAAATTCATACGCTCGTCGGTGCGGGAGCGGCTGAGGGTTCCATGGACGCCTCAAACATGCTCAAGCCTGCACTTGCCCGTGGAGAAATTCGGGTTATCGGAGCAACGACACTTAAAGAATATCAAAAGCACATCGAGCACGATCCAGCGCTTACACGTCGCTTTCAGCCGGTCTATGTAAATGAGCCGTCTGTAGACGACGCTGTAGCCATTTTACGTGGTCTTAAGGAGCGCTACGAGGTTTATCACGGCGTGCATATTACCGATGACGCACTTGTTGCAGCAGTTCAACTCTCGAGTCGCTACATTACAGAGCGTTTTCTCCCGGACAAAGCAATCGACCTCATCGACGAGGCCTCGTCGGCACTGCGTCTTTCATTGGAGAATATGCCACCTCAACTGGAAGAGGCTCATCGCAAAATTACTCGTCTTGAAATTGAAAAAGAAGCGCTCAAAAAAGAGGCTGAAGAAAGCGACGGAAAAGCCCGCATGCGTGTAAAGACTATCGAAAAAGAAGTGGCTGACCTTCGAGATGGGTCGCGCGAACTTGAACAAAAGTGGAAAAACGAAAAAGAGACGTTGTCGGAAATTAAGGTCGCTAAATCGGAACTCGAGAAATCCCGCATCGAAGCGGATTCATCTGAAATGCGCGGTGATCTCACAAAAACCGCAGAAATTCGCTACGCACGCATTCCGCACTTAGAGAAAGATATCGAAACCTCAACAAAGCGGCTCAAGAAACTGCAGCAAACTCGCCGTGTTCTTAAAGAGGAAATTACCGAGGAAGACATCGCCGCGGTCGTTTCGAGGTGGACCGGTGTACCTGTTTCTCGAATGCTTGAAGAAGAGGCAGAGAAGCTATCGCGCATGGACGAAGAATTGAAAAAGCGAGTCGTAGGCCAAGACGAAGCCGTTCAAAAAGTGGCAGACGCTATCAAGCGAAGCCGCGCAGGCATTTCTGATCCGCACCGCCCTGTAGGCAGTTTTTTGTTTCTTGGTCCAACGGGTGTCGGAAAGACCGAGCTTACGCGCTCTCTGGCCGAATTTCTCTTCAATAGCGATACTTCGTTGATACGAGTCGACATGTCTGAGTACATGGAGAAACACTCGATTTCCAAAATGATAGGTTCACCGCCGGGCTACGTGGGTTACGACGAGGGCGGGGGACTCACTGAGCTTGTCCGCCACAGGCCGTACAGCGTGATTCTTTTCGACGAAATTGAAAAAGCGCATCCCGAAGTATTTAATATTCTTTTGCAGGTACTAGACAACGGCCGACTTACGGATGCGAAGGGGCGCGTAGTGAACTTCAAGAATTCCGTCATCATCATGACTTCGAACATTGGTTCCGAACATATCGACAAAATGTCGGGACTCGGTTTTGGTAGTGGTCTCACAAAGACGGAGGGTGAAAGGTATGATCAGGTCAAAAACAAGGTCATGGATTCCCTCAAGGAATTCTTCCGCCCTGAATTCTTAAACCGTCTCGACGAGATAGTGTTGTTCAACATCCTTTCGCCTGAGTCCGTTCACGAAATTGTCAAAATGCAGATAGAGATTGTCGCGAAACGTCTCAAAGATAAGCATATTTCGCTTACGCTTTCTCCCGCCGCCTCAGAACACCTTGGCATAGAGGGATTCAACCCGCAATACGGTGCACGTCCTCTTAAGCGATTGATTCAGACAAAGATTTTGACGCCCATAGCAAACATGATGGTTGCGAGGGGTGTTATGGAAGGGGGGTCGGTCAAAGTAGATTTTGTCGACAACGAATTTAAATTCGATGTACGTAAGGGGCCAGAGCGAGAACGAGGAGTACGAACGCGTGCCAAGGCGGGAGTGTAAGGACTGCACCTCAGCGACATACGGCTAAATTTATTATTGCATTCTGCATAGCTATGCAGGGGTGGAACTGTTTAAGAAATTCCAACAATCGGTACTCGGCACCAAGGCCAAGGTCCAGGTAAAGGATATTGATATACGGAATTACACTAAATACTTATTGCGTGAAGGTAAGCCTGTAGAAAGAAAGTTGCTCGGCTGATTAAAGAATCAGATACGCTTAAAAATATAAAAAGGTGTTGCTTAGCTAAACGGTCCGTCTCCGTGTAAAATATGGCAATGTCAAATCGCAACCATGACCATCGTCACGACAGTCTTGATGTACACGATCATCACGGCCACACTCATGGCGTTGTGGACCCCTCCATTGCAACAACCACAAAAGGACTGGAGGTCCTGAAATGGTCATCAATTGCCCTTATTGTAACTGCCTCAATACAACTTTTTGTTGTATTTCTATCAGGCAGTGTCGCCCTTCTTGCTGATACCATTCACAACTTTGGAGATGCAGCGACTGCTATTCCGCTCGGCATTGCTTTTTTCTTTGCGCGGAAGAAACCAACGACTCGCTACACGTATGGATATGGAAGAGTCGAAGATCTGGCAGGAGTCGTCATTGTATTTATCATTCTCGGGAGTGCATTAGCGGCGGGATACGAGAGTATTCAGCATTTTCTGCACCCACAAACGATCTCCCATGTATGGGTAGTGGCGGTAGCGGCTCTGATCGGATTTTTTGGTAATGAAGCAGTGGCAATATACAGGATTCGCGTCGGAAAAGAGATCGGGAGTGCGGCACTCATTGCCGACGGTCATCACGCGCGCGTTGATGGATTCACGAGTCTTGCCGTACTTGTGGGAGCCATTGGGGTGTGGTTTGGATATCCACTTGCTGACTCGATTGTCGGTATACTCATTACGCTCGCAATCTTTGGCATTGTTATACAGAGTGGCAAGGCAATATTCTCACGCATGCTTGATGGTGTTGAACCGCACATAGTCGATGAGATTCGTCACGCTGCGGAGCATGTCTCCGAGGTACAGAACGTGACTGAAATTCGGGCCAGGTGGATTGGTCATCGTATCTATACCGAGGTCAACATCGCGGTAAATGGCACTACAAGCGTTGCCGCAGCACACGATATTGCCAACAGTGTCCGCCATGAGCTTCTTGATCACTTTGCATATCTCTCAAATGTCGTGATACATGTTGATCCGGTCGAACATTCTGGTGAGTCACATCACAAAATACCCGATGATTGCAAACCCGTTACTGTATGAACGAACAATCAATTTCAACTGGTGAAGGAAATCCCGCAGCGGAAAGAGCGGAACAGCACATACTTGGGAGTGAGAATTACCAAAAAGCAGAGGTGGTCCACCGTTTTGCCGAGACGCATCCGTGGTTTCACCTTACGCTTGCTGTCGGTGCAGTAGTAATCGTGTTAGGAATTACATTTTTTGTGAGACGCTACATTCGTTCAAAAGCGGATTAATTAAATTTAATCTTGAAGCTCTTCATGCCCATTGAACACACGCCGTTCAATGTGCCATGTGCTTGCTCTGCCGAAATCGCAATATCTTCACTGCCACTCGGTTGCAAAAATTTTCGAAACCCAAGCTCAGGGACTGTAAGGCTCGCCGAACAGTCATACGTACCGTCAGTTTTTACACGGAGAGTTGTTGGCATTCCTGCCTTGGCAGCAATAAGATTCGGCGAGTAACCACTCTTTGCCAGGAGGTCAATAATTTGTGTTCCGTTCACAATAGATACGGTAGAAGAATCAGGGGTGCCACCACTGCCCGTAGTAAGTAAAAAAGCACCTCCGATAATCGCGACCGCAACAACAATGGACAGAATAATTGATTTGTTCATATATTCTATAAGTTAAAGAGCGGATTAATAAGACCCACACCTGCAAGACCCGCGACGAAAGCAAGTACGCCCAGACCAATCACTACCACTCCTGCGGATTTGAAGAATAGTGGAGCGTGTTTTGAATGAGCAAACGACTGACTGCCAAACGATAGCAAAGCGAGCACGGGTAATGTTCCAAGGGCAAAAGACAGCATGATGAGGGACCCTGCGATCCACGAACCACTCGAAAGTGCGGCTATTTGCATTGACTGCGTAAATCCGCAAGGCAGAAAGAACGTGCCAATACCGACAGCGAGAGGGGCGAGTGTCTCGTGTTCTACACGTCTAAAAAAGTAGAACACTGAGCTTGGCAACGTCAGCACTCCTCTCTTAAATACACCAATCAGATTGAGTCCAAGCAAAATCATTACTGACGCCGCGAGAAGTCCAAGTGAAGCACTGATAGCGGGGCTAATTCCAATTGTCTGCCCGACAAAGCCAAGGATCCCACCAAGCACTGAAAACCCTACGATTCTTCCTGTGTGAAAAAGAAAAAATGGTTTTCTATTCTTCTTATCATCGAGCGATACGGTAGCGGAGAGTGAGAGTACGAGGCCGCCCACAACTGCAAGACAGCTCGAAACAGAAGCAGCGAGTCCGATAACAAAACTTGTCACGGGGGTCACTGCACCTCCAAGTCCCAGATTTACGATTCCCGATTTCTGTAAGAGGATAAAGAGTGCTAGAAAGACGATGCCTATCGGTAGCGCGGTCCACATGAGGCCGCCGTCATCGGTTTCTTCTTTTTTATCTTCCGATACTACGTAGCCGTGCTCCCGAATTTTCTCTGTAAGAGAGCTTGCGAGAACTATCACATCAGGAAAATTTGTTTCGAGTGTAATTATTTCTTTTTTCAAATCGACACGCACATTGTGAAGACTAGGGTCTTCGCCAAGTACGTCTTCGATCAAGA
>JAYTPG010000010.1:0-4140 GCA_043747375.1 Candidatus Kaiserbacteria bacterium
GAAGTGCACACACTTTCCGCACACCGAACGCCAGATGCGGTTGTCGAATATGTAGAAGCAAGTGAAAAAGCGGGATACAAAGTATTTATTTGCGGCGCCGGAGGCGCCGCGCATCTTGCGGGAGTTGTTGCAGCTCACACCGCGCTTCCGGTCGTTGGCGTTCCCATGATGAATAAAACAACTGGAGGCATTGACGCCTTGTACTCAACGGTCCAGATGCCGCCGGGCATTCCCGTTGCGACCGTTGCCATTAACGGCGCCAAGAATGCCGGCATACTCGCAGCGCAGATTATCGGTTCGGGCGACGAAGTTGTGCGGGAAAAAGTAACCGCGTTTAAGGCAAAGATGGCAAAAGAAATTAAAGGAAAAGATGACGAACTTCAACAAAAAGGTTTTCAAACATATCTGACCGACCATGGCTTGGTATGAGCGATTTGTCATATAAAAGTGCTGGTGTTGACATAGATGCTGCTAATGATACGAAACGTCAAATGGTGGAAACGCTCAAGACTAGCGATGAGCGTGTTTTGAATACCGTGGGCGCATTCGCGACCCTTTTCGATGGCTCATTTCCAGAATATGAGCATCCAGTTCTTGTTTTTAAAACGGAAGAACCAGGCACGAAGCAAAAACTTGCATTGCAATATGGCAAAGTAGAGGGAATTTGCCGTGACCTCGTTAACCATCTTGTAAATGACGCCATCGTCATGGGCGCACGCCCTCTTTCAGTACAAGACTGCATCGTCTGTGGAAAAATCGAAAAAGATACTGTTTTAAAACTTGTCAGCGGCTTTTCAGAAGCGTGTAAAGAAAACGAGTGTGTTTTGACAGGTGGAGAAACTTCTGAACAGCCCGGTGTTGTCGAAGCCGGAACGTACATTCTCACAGCGAGCATCGTAGGTGTTGTCGAGAAGAAAAAAATCATTGATGGATCTAAAATGTCTGAAGGGGATATTGTTCTGGCCCTTGCTTCAAGCGGAGTTCACACAAATGGCATTTCTCTTGTCCGCAAGATCATTGAAGTCTCGCCGGAAATAATGAATGAAAAAGTCGGCGAAATGCCATTTATTGATGCAGTCTTAACTCCACATCGAGCATATTACGTTCCACTTAAGGCTCTCTTTGGTGAAAGCGGACTTGTCGGACTCGCACACATTACCGGAGGAGGGATTAAGGAAAATTTAAATCGAATACTTCCCTCTAGTCTGGACGCTGAAATCAACCTTTCAAAAATTAAGGTACTTCCAATATTCAAGACGCTTAAGAAATATGGTAATTTAGAAAATACTGACATGCTACGAACGTTTAATATGGGTGTTGGTATTACGGCGGTCGTAAAAAAAGATTTTGTTCAAAAAGCAATCGAACATCTAAAAACGTTTGATATCGATACGTACGAAATCGGAGTAATTACAAAAGGCAATAAAGAGGTTATATTTACTGGCGAACTAAATTAAATATGGACGATATTCTGAAAGGAACCGATTTCCCATGGCTTGGAAAAAAATACACGGGCAAGGTGCGTGATGTATATGAGCAGGAAAAACAACTTGTGTTGATTACGACTGATCGCCATTCTTCTTTCGACCGCGTGATCGCGCATATTCCGCGCAAGGGAGAAATTCTGAACCGCGTCAGTGCTTTTTGGGGCGAAAAAACAAACGACATTGTGCCAAATCACATGATTTCAATGCCGGATCCAAATGTGACTATCGCGAAAAAATGCAAAGCGCTTCCTGTAGAAGCAGTTGTGCGGGGCTTCTTGACCGGTGTCACATCGACGTCAATTTGGACGCACTATCAGGATGGTAAACGTGATTTTGGAAATTTTGTGTTGCCAGACGGCATGAAGAAAAACCAACCGTTTCCAAAGGCAGTTTTTACTCCTTCCACCAAACAAGATACGCACGATAGAACACTGAGCCCGCAAGAAATGGTCGCCGAGGGAATCATGGAAAAAGATGCACTCGACGAGGTTGAGAAAGTCGCGCTCGCGCTTTTTGCGCGAGGCCAAGAGATTGCAAAAAAGCACGGCCTTATTTTGGTAGATACTAAATACGAGTTTGGGCTCGATGAAAACGATGTACTTACACTTATAGACGAAGTGCATACGCCCGACTCTTCACGTTGGTGGTATGCCGCTTCCTATGACGAGCGCTTTGCAAAAGGAGAGGAACCAGTCTATTTCGACAAGGAGTTTCTCCGTCTCTGGTTCAAAGATCACTGTGATCCCTATAATGATGCGACGCTTCCTGATGCGCCTGCAGAACTAGTTGCAGAACTTTCTCGCCGCTACCAAACCATATATCATGAAATAACCGAAGAAGACATCCCAATTCTGTCTGGTCCCATCCTTCCACGCATCGAAAAGAACCTGAAACCATTTACTTTATAAATTGGTCTTCTTCAGACACATTCATAATAAGAAGGGGCAGTGTCTGTCGCTACCCTCGCTCTCTTTTTTGTAATTTTGTTGAAACACTCGAACAGCCAAGGGATCTATTTGAGTTTCAGCGGCCACTCCTTAATCGGTTCTTCACGCACGCAAATGTAAAGTTATGGGTAGGTCGATATTTAGTAGTCGCTCAATATAATAAAAAATGAATAGAGTATGAATAAAATCGATGCAAGAGAAGAAGCTAAAAAAAGCGGCAATCGGAATCTCAATGTTAGCTATCCGTTTGCGAGGAGCATTCTGGACGACGTTCAAGATGAGGGAGTTGATGAGAATCAGTATATGCGGCAATATCAGAATTAAACTGCCAGCCTAATGATTAGATACAGAGTTGCGGTACCCAGAATTGTTGAAATAGTTGTCCATGCGACAGGGTGTGCGTGATGGCTTTCGGGAATGAGGTCGCTCGCGCCGATGTAGAGAAAAAAACCTGCAAATAGCGCAAGAAGAAGTCCTAGTTCTGAGGTCGGGACGGTAAAGAAGAGTGTCGCCAGAATACCCAATGTGGGAGCGAGAGCGTCGGTCACAAGCCACCTGAATGCCTCTTTTTGCCCACCACCATTTTTGAGTACCATATTTACGGTGTTGATGCCGTCAGAAAAATCGTGCGCTAAAACGGCAGCAGTGACAACGATGCCAACCGCAGGAGAGACTTGTAGCGCAAGTCCGATGGCAATGCCGTCGAGAAAGCTATGAATTGAAAGCGATCCTGCGCCGAATTGACCGCGATGTAGATCGTCTGAGTGGTCGTGATTGTGGCCATGTAGGACCACCGCGCGATCCAGTGCCAGATAGCAAAGGAAACCGAGAGCGGTCACGGAAAGTATAGTTGTAGTTTCAAATCTCGTGCTAGCAAGTCCGAGTGCTTCAGGAAGCAGGTCAAAAAAGGCAACACCGATAACCGCGCCCGCACTAAATCCCAAAATGAGATGGAGCTGGTCTTTCAAGCGCAGTGCAAAAAGGCCTCCGAGCATCGTGGCAGAAAACGTGGCAATGGCGATGAGTATCAGCATGAATACAATACTGAAATATTGCAACAAAAAAATGAATTTGTCTAACTTCGGAAATCACACTCACAATATCGTCGTGATAAATGCCAATCATGCACAGTAAGGTATTCAGGATTCTAGGAATTCTAAGTTTTTTTACAATCTCCCTACTTGTTTTTCTGGTCGGTTCCTTAACGCAATTTCGAGGCTTTCCCGCGGGTATTCATAACGGCAGACTCCTTATTTACTACGAAGAGCCATGCGACTTACTCGGAAGTTGCGGACAACACAAAGTTTATTTTGGTAATCTGAATGAAGTTGCATGCAAGAATCTAGGAGGAAATTATGTTGGTTTCAGGGGAATGGGCGGAAGTCTCGGGCCGAAAGTGTGTGTTGAGGGAGAGCCTGATTTATCCGATCAGCCTGTAATTCCTAGACTTATAGAGCTTGATGATTTTGGAAAATAAAAAGTTATCTAAATCTACTAGCCTTTTTCAAATATTTCCATTTTTTATTTTTTTGCGAAGGTTTGCGGCGAGGGTATTGAAGTAGAAAAGGTTATGAATGGTCGCAAGTTTTCCTCCCGTTTGATCATGTGCCCGTATTAAGTGAGAAATGTATGAGCGTGAGTAATTTTTGCATGCATCGCATTTACAGTTGGGATCTAGAGGTTTCTGACTGGAAAGATGAATAGAT
>JAYTPG010000011.1:0-4661 GCA_043747375.1 Candidatus Kaiserbacteria bacterium
GAGCACACTCGTCCTGCAAAGACGGGCGATTTCGTAGAGCAAATCGGAACCTACAATCCTAAGTCCAAGGAGCGAACCATAAACGAAGAGCGAGTTAAATACTGGCTTTCAGTTGGTGCGCAGCCATCGGGAACCATGCACAACATGCTCGTTTCAGTTGGTATCCTCAAAGGAAAGAAAATAAACGTTCTCCCACTCAAGAGTCCTCCTAAAAAAGAAGGTGAGGCAACTGAAGCTTCTCCCGTAGCAGAAAAGAAAGACCTGCCTGCGCAGGCAGGAGAGGTGCTCGCAGAGCCAGCTCAAGCGTAAGAACGCGTTGACTGAGGCTGATTTTTCTTGTATTTTAAAGGTATTAGCCGTTACTAACTATTCAGAAAGATAGATATGGAAAGAGATCAGCAATTTTTGGAATACGTTGTTAAAGCACTTGTCGAAAAGCCAGATGAAGTGAAAATCGACCGCACGGTCGACGAGATGGGCGTACTTCTCAAGCTTACGGTAAACAAAGACGACATGGGTAAAGTCATTGGTCGCTCAGGCGCGACCGCAAAAGCTATTCGAACTATTTTGCGAATAGTCGGCATGAAAAACGACGCTCGTGTAAATTTAAAAATCGAAGAGCCAGAAGGGGGCATGCGACAGAACCAGGGTGGCATCAATGAACCAGTGGACCCAGAAGATATGGGAACCATGACCGATCTTGAGAATCGAGAGCGCACCGCACACATTCGTCAGGAGAAGTCACTTGACGATGTGTTGGGGGCGCTGTAAGTTTCTCCCTCCAAACCGAGCGTTAGTTGCTAATACGTCACATTTACTATAGTGTGTCAATGATGACTCACTTTCACATCGTTACACTATTTCCCGACTCGATTGAGCCATATTTGCAGAGCTCTATTCTAGGAAAGGCCCGTGAGAAGGGGCTTGTGAAAGTCTCGTATTACGACCCAAAGGATTACACGACCGACAAATACGGTCGCGTTGATCGGCGCCCATATGGAGGCGGACCAGGAATGGTGCTTGAACCAGACGCCATCCTGCGAGCAGTAGAGGCGGCCCTAAAAAAAACAGGCAAATTGTCAAGGCGTCGCCTTGACAATGAGGTCTTGTTTTTTTCAACGGAAGGAAAAGTGTTTGATGAGCCGATGGCGGAAAAATTTTCAAAGAAGAAGCACGTCATTATGATCTGCGGTCGATACGAGGGAATTGACGCACGAGTCCAAAAGATTCTTAAAGCAAAATTAATTTCTGTTGGTCCGTATGTTCTTACTGGAGGCGAACTGCCCGCGGCGACCCTTGTTGATGCAATTTCACGATTCGTGCCAGGTGTTCTTGGGAAAGCGGAATCACTCGAAGCGTCTCGCGTCTCAAGTCCTGAAGTCTATACGCGTCCAGAGGTTTTGGTCTGGAAAAAGAAAAAGTATAAAGTACCGCCGGTACTTTTGACCGGCAACCATGCAAAGATCGACGAGTGGAGGAGAAAGAAACGCGGGTAGCAATATGGACATCGGATGTCCATATTTGTACAAATGTCGTTCCGAGTAACATTGCGGCCCGCCGTCCTATTTATGCCTCTACATAAGCACCAAAATTCAGCGGATAACATCCGCGGCGGCGGATGTTATCCGCTGAATCATAACTAGTCAGGAAGGTTGACAGGGTTGGCAAGTTTGATACAATGCCGACACATTTGCGTACTAGTCTGATTGTGTTGCGGTTGCACACTTTTACGTAAAAAACATGTTTTTTGAAGCGCCCCTGCGCTTCCTTTTATAAACGGTTTTCCATAGTGCGTTCGGGTCCAGACGCGAGGAGCGTTTTGTGTCCGACGAAATGACAATGGTAAAGAAAAGCGAAGTGCGACCGCAGAAGACGTTTGGAAAGTTTCGCGAGCCTCTCGTGAAGCTTCCTTCTCTCGTGGAAAGTCAGATAAAATCGTTCACCGATTTTGTTGGCGGGGGAGCAGAGAAAGTGTTTAAAGAGTTCTCGCAAATTAGTGATCACTCGGGAAAAAAGTTTGAAATAAAATTGGTGAAATTTACCTTTGGTGATTTGCGCTGGGACGAACAGTATGCGAAGAGTCATATGAAAACCTATGAAGCTCCGCTTTCGATGGTTGCAAAACTCAAAAATAAAACGACCGGGGAAGAGAAAGAGCAGGAAATTTTCCTTGCTGATTTTCCATGGATGACCGCGCACGGTACATTCATCATTAATGGTGTCGAGAGAATCGTCGTTCCACAGCTCGCGCGCTCGTACGGCGTTTTCTTTGAGGGGGTTCCTTACAAAGGAAAAAACTATTTTGCCGCAAAAGTTATTCCTGCTCGCGGTGTTTGGATTGAAATTGAGTCCGACGCGGACGGTGCAATTTATGTGAAAATCGACCGAAAGCGTCGATTCCCGGTAACCGCGCTTCTGCGCGTTCTCGGCATGCCAACTAACAAAGACATTTTGGCTGCGTTCGACAAGAGCGCTGCAAAGGCTGCTATTGCAACAACGCTCGAGCTTGATACCGCAAAGACAATAGAAGAGGCGTATGTGGAAATTTATCGCCGACTTCGAGACGGAGATATTGCGAATCCAGATAGTTCGAAAGACCATGTCAACGCAACGCTTTCTTCGGATCGTTATGATCTCTCTAAGGTTGGACGCTTCCACTTCAATCGACGCTTCAATTTGCCAACGAAAGATGGCGATCTTACCCAGGGCACCCTTTCGGGCGACGACATTTTCCGCATCGTAAACAATATTTCAGAATTGAACGCAAATCCTGTTGCAGAAGCAGACGACATCGATCACCTCGGCTTCCGCCGTGTGCGTTTCGTTGGAGAACTTCTTGAAAGCCGTATGCGCGTTGGACTTTCTCGCATGAAGCGAAATATTCAAGACCGCATGGCGATGGTAGACGCTGAAACATCAACGCCGGTTTCGTTTGTTAACCCACGCCCATTCCAGGCTGCAATTCGAGAATTCTTCACGACCGACCAGCTTTCACAGCTAATGCAACAATACAATACGCTTGATGAGATCGAACATCTTCGAACACTTTCTACGCTCGGCCGCGGGGGACTTACCTCAGAGCGAGCAGGTCTCGAAGTGCGCGACGTTCACTCTTCGCACTACGGCCGCGTCTGTCCGATCCACACACCGGAAGGTAAAAACATCGGGCTCGTTCTTCACATGTCACTCTATGCCAGGCCAAACGAATTCGGCATCATCGAGACTCCATATGCACGAGTGGTGAAAGGAAAAACTACTGAGGAAATCGTATATATGAACGCACTTGAAGAAGAGCGACATTCTATTGCGCACTCAGCCGTGGTTCGTGATGCCAATGGAAAGATCGAATCTCGCATCGTTGAAGTTCGTCGAAACGGTAAGCCGACGGTAGTGGACCGAGACGAAGTAGACTTCATCGAAGTTGCAACCAACCAACCATTCTCCGTTGCGACGTCTCTTATCCCATTTGTTGAAAACGACGACGCAAACCGAGCGCTCATGGGTTCGAACATGCAAAAACAGGCTGTTCCTCTTGCAGTGCCGGACGCTCCCTATGTTGCAACCGGCGTTGAAAGTGCGGCCGCTCGAGATTCCGGGCGTCTCATTCTTGCGTCTGAAGCAGGTGAAGTTACTTTTGCCGACGCGCAGATGATAAAGGTAAAAAATGACGACGGAAAAACTAAGGAATATAAACTCGTAAACTTTTCTCGCACCAACGGTTTCACCTGTTTCCACCAACGGCCAAATGTGTCGGTGGGAGAAATGGTGAAAAAAGGCGCCGTTCTTGCTGATACTTCAACTTCGGTACATGGCCAAATGGCGATCGGCCAAAACGTTCGTGTCGCGTTTCTCCCATGGTTCGGTGCAAACTACGAAGACGCTATTGTTATCTCTGAACGTCTCGCCAAAGAGGCCCGATTTACCTCGATCCACATGGAGGAATTTATATGTGTAGTTCGAGACACCAAGCTTGGTCCCGAGGTCACAACTCACGACATTCCCAACGTTTCTGAATTTAAACTCCGCAATCTAGATGAAGAAGGTGTTGTTCGCATCGGTGCTGAAGTGCGTCCCGGCGACATTCTCGTTGGAAAGGTAACTCCAAAAGGCGAGACTCAACTTACGCCTGAAGAGCGACTCTTGCACGCTATCTTTGGAGAAAAAGCAAAAGACGTTAAAGACACCTCGATGCGCATGGAAGGAGGTAAGCGGGGACGCATCATCGGCGTAAAAGTATTTTCGCGAGAAAGTGGTGATCAGCTCGAAAGCGGCGTGATCAAGCGAGTGCACGTTGAAGTTGCGCAACTCCGAACGATTTCTGTGGGTGACAAGCTCGCAGGTCGTCACGGAAACAAAGGTGTTATTTCACGCGTGCTTCCAGAAGAGGATATGCCCTTCGATGCCGAAGGAAATCCAGTAGACATCATTTTGACCCCGCTCGGCGTGCCAAGCCGCATGAACCTCGGTCAAATTCTTGAACTTCACCTCGGACTCGCAGCGGATCTTCTTGGCTACCAAGCAATCGTCCCGTCATTTGCAGGTGCAACGGACCAGGAAATTAAAGACGAATTGAAAAAGGCAGGCGTTCGAGAAGACGGAAAGCGCATACTCTTTGATGGTCGAACAGGCGAAGCATTTGCGCAACCTGTTTCTGTCGGCGT
>JAYTPG010000012.1:0-13334 GCA_043747375.1 Candidatus Kaiserbacteria bacterium
TTTTAACTCCGCGGGACTTTCTCCGCACAGTAATGAGTCATGCTCGACATATTTACAACTTGCGTAGCATTAGACCGTCCCAGTACAACAATAGGCTCAAAATCAAAAGTAATTACTTTCCCACCGCGTTGGAATTGAGTAAATACTTCTTTTGTTCCTGCTTCTGGGAAATCAACCAAAGAGTCCAGCATTTACAAAACTCGGCGCAACGTAGTCTTCGTTTTTCGGGACTCGCTCAGGCGCTCGTCTTGATGCTGCCGCATCAGAACTCCACTTGACCCGATTTTGCGACCCCGTTACTAACGGAGTGACCACGCAAAATCCTTCGAGTCCCTTGCGCTGGCAGGCAATGACAAACCGCGCGAACACGTGTGTTCGCGCGGGTCGAATGCTGCCGGGACTCGGTCAGGCGTTCTGAAATCGCCGTCGCGATTTCAGCCGCACGACCCTGGCTCGCGGTTTCGCGTACTCGCGAAACATCGCTCCGCCTTTCGAGTCCCTGCCGGAGAGTGTTAAAACACTCTCCTTCCGGGCAGCAAAAAATTGCTGCGCGTTTTTTTGCTGCCGGCCAGGGACTCGAACCCCAATAAACAGCTTCAAAGGCTGCTGTCCTACCATTAGACGAGCCGGCAATAATCGCTATTATGCCGACTTTTTGGTGTTTTCACAAATAGCAATCCCGCGCGACAACTGTCGCGCGGGATTGGTGAGGTACATCGCAACTTTCTATTTACGAGAATTTTACGTACGCCGGGACGGTGAAGAGTTTGACGTCTTTTGCCCAATCATGGCAATCCCATCCAACGCTTTCACTGTTCGCTCCGAAAATTGCGCCGCTTGTGAGGTCGGAAGGAATAGCTTGCGGGAGGTCAGCGATCGATTTAATACTAGATTTTTTTCCTACGCTCGCTCCTTCTTTCCAACTATAAAGAATTCCCTCACTGTAAATCATGAGGTTGGCCGAAGGCGTTACACCCATAGTTCGGAACTCCCCACGCATTTTGCCGTCAGCGATATAGATGACGCTGCTGGTTTGACCCGCTGATTGAACTTGCGAGTACGAACACTGGTGATTTCCTGATTGTGTAAAAATACTGCGGAATGTGTTAGGTGTTGATGGTGTCACAGTAGCGGCAGGTGTATTTGCTATTTGCTGTGGAACCGGACTTCCTGATGGATTAGCGGATGAAAAATACCAAATTCCCAATAAGATCAGCAGGATGAGAATAATGCCTCCTATCAATGTGTTTTGATTCATATGTACGGTAGGTTTAAATTTAAGGTCTTTTAATGACGTATAGGATCGTTCATCGACCTAAAGGATCCGATCCATTACGCACACTACTACTGCTTGGCAGTGATATCAATGACCGCTAGTTCAAGTGGCAAATGCGGCACGGCTGCGTAGGCCATCGTCGCGTAGCCTTCGAGAATAATGCGGAGCGTATCGGAATTTACCCCTGTCTCTTTTGAGATTTCCTTTGCGAGCTCGAGATCAGCTTCAGTCAGTTCTTTTGAAAGGGACTCCGCTATGTCTGGCGCGTATCGTAGAAGGAGTGAAATGCGCAGGCGATGAATGAGGAGTTTGGCGAGAACGCGAGCGTCCATGTTTTGCTCGACGGCCGTGTGAATTGCCTTGAGCGCCATATTCGAATCTTTTTTTGCAATGCCAGAAACAAGCTGTCGCACCAGTTCCCCTTTTGGTGCGCCAGTAACTAATTCA
Source organism: Candidatus Kaiserbacteria bacterium (assembly GCA_043747375.1). Taxonomy (GTDB): domain Bacteria; phylum Patescibacteriota; class Minisyncoccia; order Phycocordibacterales; family UBA2100; genus UBA10103. The sequence continues at coordinate 1,724 of JAYTPG010000012.1, forward strand.
ACCTCAGCGACACTCACTGCCTTTTCATCTGCAACCGTGAGTACTTTTTGCAAAATTGACAGAGCGTCGCGGAAAGAGCCTTCAGCGAGAAGCGCGATTAATTCCGCACCCGCACGATCGAGCCTCTTTCCCTCACTTTTTGCGACGTCTCCAACGATATCGGACAAAATCTCACGCGTCGGCTGTTTGAATGAATAGACTTCACAGCGAGACTGGATCGTGTCGGGCACTTTATCGCGGTCCGTTGTCGCAAGGACAAAGATGACGTGACTCGGCGGCTCTTCCAGAGTCTTTAAGAGCGCGTTCCATGCCTCTTTCGTAAGCATGTGCGCTTCATCAATGATGTAAAGCTTATATTTTGATTCAAAGGGGCTGGCAAATACTCCTTCGCGAAGTTCGCGAATGTCATCGATGCCACGATTCGACGCCGCGTCCATTTCAAACAAGTCTTTTGATGAAACACCGAGCTTATCGGCAAGAATGCGAGCCATCGTGGTTTTGCCCGTTCCCCGTCCTCCTGAGAAAAGATAGGCGTGTGCGGGCTTGCCCTTTTTTATTGCCGCAGAAAGCGCTTTTACGATTGGCTCCTGGCCACGCACCTCAGAAAAATCTCTCGGGCGATACTGGCGATAGAGCGTAGACTGTTTTATTTCTTTGGTCATTAGAAGTCATGCTACCATAGGTGAAATCTCTATTCACATGCAAGAAGATTTCAACGGGCCGGCTGAGAAAAATGAAGTGTTCGCGGAGAAGTTCCCACAGTTTTTAGATGAACTCGCGTCTCGATATAATTCGGAGGTGGGAGGCTCTATTCTCGTAAATCCATCACTAAACAAAATCAAAGAAATGGTTGTTTCTTTGGAATCAAACAAAAATTTCGGTATTCGTGGAACAAAGCTCTACAACGCAAAAACAAATGAAGTGGTTCTGCTTGTGTGGCCTGCGGATGGCATTTTACATTACAAAATTCAGGAAGCGGTAAAGAAAGTGTTTAGAGATTTCACAACAAAAGATGATTTATTGCATACGTTTCAAAAAAGGGAGCGTCCAGATTTCCCGGGGTATCAATCAAGGCAGATTGTCCTGTGGATGGAGGCCCCGGTCCGCAAAAATAGGAATACGGAATGAATCTTAAAGATTTGAGGCCCGTGCTTGCGCGCGGGCCTCAGGCGTAGAGAAATGCGTCAGAGTCCGCAACATACATTCGGAATCGCGTCGGCTTCAACACGCGCGACAAAGAGTTGCCTGATCATTTCGGCGCGCATCTCGTCGTCAACATCGCCAATGTAGCGATGATTAATGAAAAGTTGCCACCTGATTTCTTCAGGGTCTATCCCGACTACTTTGCGAACTTCAAAAGCGAATACATTCATCTTCCCTCTCCTTTTCTCAGGTTGAGTTGACGACAAAGAGCGCCTCTGCCTGGGACTATATCAATTGTTACGCGGTCAGCAACATCGCTTCCAGAATAGCCACCGCGTCGGAGAGATTTTCTACTTCCATGAGGCGCACGCGATCTATTTTTGCATTATCCCACCCTGAAATATATGCCTTGAAATGTTTTTTCATAACTGCGAAATTTGTTGTTTCGGAAAGCAATTCATCAAAAAGTAACAGATGATCGATGAGCGCCTGCATCTTTTCTGGTGGCGTCGGAGATTCTTTTTTTTCGTCAAAAAGCCATGGATTTCCGTAGATGGCACGTGCCAACATAACGCCGTCACAATTCGTTTCGAGTACCTTTGTCCTAGCATCCGCAATATCTTTTGCGTCACCATTTCCAACAATAAGCGTCTTCGAGCCGAGCGCATTTCTTATGTCCACCGATTTTTTGACTTTTTCCCAGCGAGCCGGCACGAGCGACATGTCTTTGCGCGTGCGCGCATGGATGGTGACGACGACAGGCTCTTCGGCCAACAATTCGGGAAGCCATGTGTCCAGCTCGTCTTCGTTGTATCCGATGCGCGTTTTTACGGAGACCGGAATATTCGGCGCGCCGCGCTTTGCTGCGCGAATAAGTTCGCGAGCAAGCGGATGGTTTTTAATGAGAGCCGCGCCACAACCACTACTCACAACTTCATTCACAGGACAACCCATATTGATGTCAACGCCGTCGAATCCAAGCTCTTGCGCTATCATCGCGCCTTTTTCCATTCGCTCAGGATTGGCTGAAAAAAGTTGCGCCACAATGGGACGCTCCTCTTTGCAGAAAAGTAATTTTTTACGCAACATACCTTGCCGCTCCTGCGGAGCAAGAACCAGCCCGTCGGCCGAAGTGAACTCCGTAAACATTACCGCAGGCTTCCCCTTTGCGGCAATGAGCCGGCGAAAGGCGGCATCGGTTACATCTTCCATTGGTGCGAGCACAAAGAATGGCTTGGCGAGGCTGTCCCAGAAATTTTGCATAACGAGAGAATATAACACGCTTCTAGTGCGCAGCCTCAGGGATGCCTTTAAACTTGTAGTAGACGCGGTTGCCAAAACGCAGATCAACGTAATCTAAATTTTTGCTTTTGTTTTTCAACGCTTCTGCTGAAAGAACAAGTTTGAGATTTTTTATAACGTCGGACGCGCGTTCACCAAATGAAACTTTCAAATAGAACGAATCAACAATAGGAATGGTGAAATCTCGATCGTCGATAATAGTGGCTCCCGTCGGTGTGAAGCCAGCTTGTCCCAGAAAATCCAAAAGTGAAAGGATCCCTGGAAAGTGACCCGTCCCAAAGGTGAGGCCGATGGGATCGTTGGTAGAAGAAAGCGACCCCAAAAACGAATACTCTGTCAGCATGCCTGGATCCGCGATTGCGAAAATAAAGCCGTCTCTGTCCATAAGAAAACATGGTCCGTCGTTTTTTACTGCGTCGGGAGAGACGCACCATTTGGCAAATGGTACGCGCTCACTCACATCGATAGAAAGTGATGTCTCGAGAAAACCAGATCGGACCACATGGACGGTGCGAATTCGCGGAAATTTAACCAGTATTTCGTTTTCTAGTGCACCGGTATCAAAGAAAAACATGTTTCTACCTGAAAGATACCCGCTTGCGCTATCAACTATCTTCTCGTCTATGAAATCTTTGAGAACAGCCACATCGACTGCCTTGCTGCCGCTGAGGGAGACGCCCTGTATTCGCATCCCGCTCATGAAAGACAGGAAATGCGCCGCTATTGCACACACAAGAACGATGACGAGAGTCGCTGCAACAAAAATATGCCGATTGCGACGGCGTTTTTTTAGTATTGGCGACTGCCGTTTGCGTTCGGGTTCCCGGGCGACCTTACGCACCGCCTGCGGCTTTTGATTTCGTAAATCAACGACTCGTTGTGATCTCATTTTTGCCCATATAGGTCCGGAGAGCCTCCGGAATAGATATCGATCCGTCCGCCCGCTGATTATTCTCTACGATTTGGCACAGGATGCGTGGCATCGCCATGGCGGTGTTGTTAAGTGAGTGCACATAGCGAAGAACACCTTCTGCGTCGCGATAGCGGATATTTAAACGGCGCGTCTGAAAATCGTGGAAATAGGACGATGAGTGTGTTTCTCGATATTTCTTTTCTGATGGCATCCACGCTTCGATGTCATATTTTTTAACTTGGCCCAGTCCAATGTCTCCACCGCAATTTAATACGACATGATATGGAAGCTTCAGTTCTTGGAGAAGCGCTTCAGAGTTTGCGGTGAGCTCTTCGTGCCATTTTACTGACTCCTCGTGTTTTGCTTCACACAACACAACTTGTTCATATTTAACAAACTCATGTATTCGAAAAACACCCTTGGTGTCTTTGCCGTGTGACCCCGCTTCGCGACGAAAGCACGGCGAGAACGAGAAAAATTTAATTGGCAGCTGCTTCGCGTCCAATACTTCGCCCATGTAATAGCCCATGCTCGCCACTTCCGAAGTTCCCGCGAGATAATCGCCATCTTGCGTCTTGTACAAATCCTCTTCACTCTGTGGAAGATAGCCGGTACCGACAAACGGCTCGCGTCGCACCATCGAAGGCACAATCATCGGTGTGAAATCTTTGTTCATAAAACGATCTTGGACGAATCTTTCTAATGCCCATACAAGTCGCGCACCATCATTTTTAAGAAAATAACCTCGAAATCCCGCGACTTTGCTGCCACGCTCAAAATCGGCCATGTCATGATGAAGCATCAGGTCAACATGATTTTTCGGTTCGAAATCGAAAACCGGAATGTCTCCCCAGACCTTAATTTCTTGATTTTCTGCGTCTGAATCACCGTCGGGCACCGTCACATCCGGCACATTAGGCACATGCAACATGAGCAGGCGCCACTCTCCCATGATTTCGGAAAGGGACTCCTCCGCGATTTTCAATGTTTCTTTTACTTGGGACATTTTTGCAATTAAGTCTTTCTTTTCTTCGGGCGAAACTTTCAAGATCGCTTCAGACGCCACGTTCTGCTCCGCGCGTCTTTCATCCACCTGTTTTTGAAGCTCGCGCCTTTTGTCGTCGAGTTGAAGCAATTTTTCTACGTCCACGACGACGTGTTTTTTTGCCGCCCCCGCGATGACGACATCCTTGTTTTCCCGTATGAATTTGATATCAAGCATAGATTCGGGAATAATACCATGTCTAACGAGCTCAAACGACTTACCAATGCTGACTTTCCTCCCCTTCTTTTCGAGATTGCCGACGCACCCACACAGTTGACCCTTCGAGGAACTCTGCCAGATTTCAAGACCTGTAAACTACTTGCGGTCGTCGGCAGCAGAACATGTTCTGCCTACGGGAAACAGGTACTGCGATATCTGATTCAAGGATTGCGAGGCTATCCAATCGTAATTGTTTCAGGGTTAGCGTACGGCATAGACGCGGAGGCGCACAAGGCCGCGCTCGAAAACGGCCTGACGACGATTGCAATTCCTGGCTCTGGACTAGATTGGGATGTGCTTTACCCGCGCGCGCACGTTTTCTTGGCAAAAGAGATTTTGGAAAAAAGTGGCGCGTTGTTGTCTGAGTTTGATTTCTCGACAACTGCTCGAGATTATACGTTTCCACAACGAAACAGAATCATCGCGGGCATGAGTCACGCGACACTCATCGTTGAAGCAAAGGAGCGATCGGGCTCACTCATTACTGCCCGACTCACAACTGAATACAATCGTGAACTGCTTGTAGTACCGGGATCGATTTTTAGTGAAGAAAGTAAGGGTGTACATCAGTTTTTAAAACTGGGCGCCACTCCCATTACTGAAAGCGCCGACATATTGCGCGCTCTTGGAATCGAAAAACGTGTTGTGGGACAGTCGACACCAAGGACCGACGTCTCACCTGCGGAAAAAGCAGTGCTCGAGATTCTCTCAACTCCCTGTACTCGTGACGAACTAATCTCGCAACTCGATGGGACAACTTCAGAGACAAACATCCTACTATCGACAATGGAAATTAAAGGTTTATTAGTTGAAGAATTTGGAGTTGTTCGCGCCCTTTAACAGCGTCTCTGATTTGACACATGGTACTGTTGTAGGGTATCAATCGGGCCCGACCACTCAATAATATGAAACTTGTCATTGTAGAATCGCCCTCGAAGGCGAAAACGATAGAAAAATACTTGGGAAAGGGGTTTACGGTGCGCGCATCCGTAGGGCACATTCGAGACCTGCCGAAGAGCAGTAAGGATGCGATCGACATTGAAAAAGGGTTCACGCCACGGTATCAGGTAGTAAAAGAAAAACAGCATGTTATCGACGGACTTCGTGACGAAGCGCAAAAGGCTGACGAAGTGATTCTCGCAACAGACCCCGACCGCGAGGGTGAAGCAATCGCGTGGCATCTCGCCGAAACCATTGGACTCAAAAAGCCAAAACGAATTGTCTTTTACGAAATCACGGAAAAAGCGGTGCAGGAGGCGCTAGCGAATCCACGCCTCATTGACCAAGATCTTCGCAAAGCTCAGGAGGCGCGACGCGTGCTCGACAGACTATTCGGATATGGACTTTCGGGACTCATTTGGAAAAAGGTTCGTTACGGACTTTCTGCGGGTCGTGTTCAGTCACCCGCGCTCCGAATTCTCATGGAGAAAGAACGCGAAATTCGCGCGTTCATTCCGGAAAAATTTTGGGTACTTTCGGCGGATCTAAAAGCAAAAGACGGACAATTCACCGCAACGTGCGTTGAGGAACCTAGAGATGAAAAAGAGGCAGAACGAATTTTAGGAGAAGCGAATAAAGGCGCCTGGAAGGTTATTTCAATCGATGAAACCGAACTGGGCCGCTCACCGCGCGCGCCATTTACGACCTCTACGCTTCAGCAGGTCGCGTCGACACGTCTCGGATTTTCTCCTTCGAGAACAATGAGAACCGCTCAGAAACTATACGAGGCAGGTTTCATTACCTACATGCGTACAGACTCAACAAATCTTTCAAAAGATGCCCAAACTCAAATGCTCTCGGTTATTTCGGATGAATTCGGAAATGGATACGCACAAGAACGAGTCTACAAAACAAAAAGCAAGTCGGCACAAGAAGCTCATGAGGCCGTTCGGCCTACAGACCCTCGCAAAAAAACCGCGGGCAACAACGAGGATCAGAAGCGTTTGTATGAATTGATTCGCGCACGAACTCTTTCGTCTCAGATGACCGATGCACGTACGCTCCGAACTAAAATTACGGCAAACGTGTCGGCCGCGACGATTCCAGATTTTACCGCTAATGGCTCGCGCGTAATTTTTGATGGATGGCTTAAGGCAGACCCAGACGCTCGCGGTGAGGATGTTGAATTGCCGAAAGTAACCGCAGATGAGTCTCTCACTCTCGTCGAAGCTCGTTCTGAAGGAAAAGAAACTCAGCCACCCGGAAGGTACACAGAAGCGGGCCTCATTAAAGAACTCGAGAAAAGAGGCATTGGCCGGCCAAGCACCTACGCTTCTATTATTTCGACACTCGAAGCGCGCGGATATGTGGACAAGCAGGGCCGTACCCTTCTGCCGACGCACACGGGCGATGTCGTTTCCACGTTTATTGAAACCAATTTCGCAGATTACATTAGTGACACTTTTACGGCTGAGATGGAGGATGAGCTCGACGAAATCGCCGAGGGCAAACGTGAATACTCAAAGACGATGAAAGATTTTCATGGTCCGTTTACAAAGGCCATAAAAGGGAAAGAAAAAATTCCAAAGATTACCGGTATGGGTGACGCGCCAAAAGAATTCCCCTGCCCTATTTGCGGCGGCGAGATGGAATACAAACTCTCCAAATCGGGGCGCTTTATGAGCTGCAAAAAATTCCCGACATGTCTCGGCGCGCGTAAAGAAGATGGCGGGATCATTGAGCCTCCCAAGGAAATCGGCGAGGATTGCCCTCAGTGTAAAAAAGGGAAACTATGGGAACGCGAAGGCAGATTTGGACGATTCATCGCCTGCAATAATTTTCCAAAGTGTAAATTCGTTAAAAAGGATCCCAATGAAGAAACGAAGCAGAAAACCGGTGTGATGTGTCCTATCTGCAAAAAAGAAAATCGCGAAAACGGCGAAATGTTGGAGCGCAGGGGTCGCTTTGGCCCTTTCTTTTCCTGCTCAAATTATCCTGACTGTAAATATATCATCAAGTCTCGTCCTACGGGAAACATCTGTAGCGACTGCGGGGCCCTAATGATGGAGGGCACAAAGACCATACCCGAGCGTTGCAGTAACAAAACGTGTCCCAATCACAATCCGCATAAACAGACAAAGTAAAGATGGGAGCATGCAAACTTCGTTGCATGCGTAACTGGTCTTTGTGAGGCGGAGGCATATTTCCTTCAGAAGAAGGAAATGCCGAGCCAGGGTCGTGGAAATTTCCGAGCGCCGGCAAGGAAATTATCCGTGACCGAAAACCATACCGAAAAGATGCTCAAATAAAAGCTGTCCCAACCATAATCCACATAAACTCGACGTATCGAAATAGAAAAGGGCGGCTTCGGAGCCGCCCTTTGAATATTTTCGCAGTTTCGTCAGTTCATCGGAACCATTTGCCCTTGGCAGATGTCGCAGGTTGCACCATCCGCACCGGATTTTTCCGAATTACATCCCGGATTTGGACAGCGGTGCATAGTGGACTGTGATAAATCCTGGAATTCAAGCGGCTTTCCACATGCACATTTGAAATTCTTGGCTGCAGCATCTTTGAAACTCAACACCCTAAACTTCGGGTCAACTTTACACATATACCCATACATGGATACAGTCCTCCTACTGCTTCTTGCAGCCGCAGATAGTACATATTTTCGTCTAAATGTCAAATAGATGAATTTGCACGATGTGGAATCGCGCGTACCATATAAGCAATGGAAAACATTAGACCTCTTTCAGAGATTTTAAGTGAAATGACTGCGAAAGACACGGCAAGCGTCTCGCTTGTAACAAAAGCCTACGCGCTTTCCGAGCAAGCGCATGCGCCGCAAAAGCGCTACTCAGGCGACCCTTATTTTGCTCATCCCGCAGAAGTTGGATACCTCCTCGCCTCTATCGGAATGGATGCGCAAACGGTCGCCGCAGGGCTTCTTCACGACACCGTTGAGGACGCGGGCGTGAAGCCAGAAACGATTTCACAGGACTTTGGAGAGGATGTGCTGCATCTGGTTCAGGGAGTAACGAAACTCGGCGCACTGCGATACCGAGGTCTCGAGCGTCACACCGAGTCTCTTCGAAAATTATTCGCTGCAACCGCGAAAGACATACGCGTACTTATCATAAAATTGATGGACCGATTGCATAACGTTCGTACTCTTGAACATGTTCCCCGGCCTGAAAAACGAGAGCGCATCGCACTCGAGACCCTCGAGATTTATGCTCCGATCGCAGACAGGCTCGGCATGAGTGTGGCAAAACAAGAACTTGAAGACGCGGCGTTTCCTTGGGCAATGCCAAAAGAATATGAAAAGACGCGCGAACTTTTGAAGGAACGTCACACAGAAAACGACAAGCGGCTTGAAAAAGTTGAGAAAGATTTAAAGAGAGAATTTGGCGACGCGGGCTTGAGACTATTCCGGACAGAAGCGAGGCGCAAAGGTGTCTACAGTTTATTTAGAAAACTTGAACGAAAGAATTGGGACATCGACAATATTTATGACATCCTTGCGCTTCGCGTCATTTTTCCAACGGTCGCTGACTGTTATGCCGCGCTCGGCGTTATTCATTCGCACTGGCGGCCCGTTCCGGGCAAAATTAAGGATTACATCGCTTTCCCAAAGCCAAATGGATACCAAAGCGTGCACACTACTGTGTATACCGGGGACGGCGGCGCCCTCGAAATGCAACTAAGAACTGAGGCAATGCATCGTGAAGCACTTTTTGGTATTGCGTCGCACCTTTCATACAAAGAGTCTCAAGACGAGTCGGCAAGTAGACGTGGCGGACTTGATTGGCTTCGTCAGTTCTTTCCTAAACTCGGCGGCGTAGTCGCCAACAATCCTGCAATTACCGCAAAAGCCGGCGTCCCTGACTGGGTCAAAGAACTTGCGCATGCGCACGATCCTCAAGAAGAGTCGGGGGAGTATCTTGATCGACTCAAGAGCGATTTTTTCAGTCATCGAGTATTCGTGTTTACTCCGCAGAGTGACGTTATTGATCTCCCACTGGGCGCCACGCCAATTGATTTCGCTTATGCAATACACTCGGACGTGGGGAATAAAATGTCAGGCGCGCGCGTAAATGGAAAAATGGTGTCTCTTGAGACGTCTCTTCGGAACGGAGATATGGTTGAAATAATTACCAAGCCCTCAGCGAAGCCTTCTCGGAAGTGGCAAGAAATTGCCAAAACCAATATGGCAAAAAAACACATCCGCGCAGCGCTCGGCGAGCAGGAAAAGAGGGACTTTAGATAGATTTCACACGCTAAAGTTCGATATCGAGTACAAATCGTCTTCGGACTTTATTTCTGGCTCTGGCTGCGCCGGTGCCGGCGTTACTTCGGGTATTTCACTCGTTGCAGGAATGACTTCTTTTGATGCGGTAACGGACATGCTTAGTTGCCCGTGAGCGAGAAGTTTGCGAATATGCGCCAGGTCATCTGCCGAGAAAAAGTCGATCAGAAGTTTTCCGCCTTCTTCTTTTTTCTCAATACGAACCCGAGTACCGAGCGCGTCAGTCAGTTCGCGTTCGAGGAGGAGAAGTTCCGGCGTGAGATCACCCTTGCGAGATTTCTCCACGGCGATGCGACGAGCAAGGGATTCACTGTCACGCACCGTGAGACGCTTAGAAATTATGTCTTTAAAAAGGGTGCGCTGTTCTTCATTGCGATCCATGAGCATGAGAAGTGGCCTCGTGTGGCCTTCCGAAATCTCTCCCGCACGCACCGCTTCCTGCATGTCTTGCGGCAAGAGCAAGATTCGAAGTGAGTTAGAAACGTACTCTCGACTCTTTCCAACTTTTTTTCCGATTTCCGCGTGTTTAAGTCTAAAGTCGTTAGCGAGCTTTTGGAACGCAAGCGCCCGATCAATTGGATTAAGATCTTCGCGCTGTAAATTTTCGATGATAGCTAACTCTAATTTCAACTGGTCGTCATCTTCACCACTTCGAATAACTACCGGAACTTGTGCGATACCGGCGATTTTTGCTGCCCGCAGTCGTCGCTCTCCGGCAATCAGCTCATACTCAACGAAAATCCCCTCTCCGGGTCGCTCGATTTCTTTTCTGGTTACCGTCAGAGGCTGTAAGACACCGTACTGACGAAGTGATTCGGCCAATGAGGCAAGTGCAGTCTCATCAAAGACTTTGCGCGGCTGAAACGGGTTGGGTTTAATTCGGTCTACCTCGACCCAAAAAATGGAGTCATGAATTCTTCGGACTTCTGGCATGGAAAAAAGTATATCACGCTCGTCTCGCTCAAAGTTATGCACTTTTTTCTCGATCAATGTATTCATTAAATGCGGCCATTAGTTCATTCAATCGGTCCCATCGTTGGGGCAATTTTAGGTCATTCACAGTGGCAATTGGCAATATTTTGCTGGAGGTACTTGTCAGAAAAATCGCATCGAAACCACTGAGTTCATTTGGAAAAAAGTCTTTAGATGAGAGGGAAAATCCTAAACCTTGAGCTACCGTGAGAACATGTTTTCTTGTTACACCCAAGAGGATGTCGTTTTCAGACGGTGAAATAATTTCGTTGCCCTGGAGCGCAAGTAGATTCGTTCGCGTTCCCTCAGTTATGGCGTCCTTCCGATCTAACAAAAGTGCATCATGAGCGCCCACTCGTTTGGCTTTTCTATATGCAAGGTAACTTCCCAACATGTTTAGCGTTTTCGCCTGAGGAAACAATCGTTCGTACTTTTCGGTGATGCAATGCACTCCACTCTTATACAACTTGTCTGGGACAAACGATGGATTGAGACACTGTATGGAAAAAATAGCCTTTTCCGGAGTAGCGCCTCCAACAAGAAGTAATTTCAGGTTGCATGTATCGACATTATTCTTTTCAAGCAGCAGCGCAATAGCGTCTTCTACACGGTCTTTCGTCTCTATATGCTCCAAAGAAAGCGTGGTCGCGGAGGCCAAAAGCCTTTCAATGTGATCCTGAATAAAAAGTGCTTTTCCGTGCAGTACGCGAATATTTTCATACACGCCGAAACCATATGAATACTCGATGTTACCGAGAGAAATAAG
>JAYTPG010000013.1:0-26905 GCA_043747375.1 Candidatus Kaiserbacteria bacterium
TCGTGGCCATGAAAGACAAGATGGATCTCGCGATTCAGATTACAATTGGCTCTGCGACGCAGATAGGAATGTTTGTCGCTCCGATCTTGGTACTTTCTAGTTTACTTCTAGCCAAGCCGATGGATCTCGTTTTCGATTTCTTCGAATTAGCGGCACTCATTTTGACTGTTCTCGTAGTGAACTCCGTGGTTGAAGATGGAGAGAGCAACTGGCTTGAAGGCCTCCAACTTATCATTGCCTACGCCATCATCGCAGCCGCTTTTTTTCTACACTCTTAAATAAAAACTAACATTTGTGCGATCTCTCGGGTATGAGATAATACGCGGATGCAAAATTTTATGCAGCGGCTTTCAACCCACTCACTACCGGTCGCTACGATACTTAGTTCAATCCTGGCTGGTTTTCTTATCGGGTTCGTTACTGAGCGTCAGCTCATCGCTAAGGGTGTTTCAAATGCCCTCACGGGAGATATTCCGCCGCCGGCAGGAGTAAATCTTTCTCCCGTATGGAAAGCGTGGAGCATCATTGATCAGAAATTTGTTCCTGCAAGTGTTGCCTCGACCACTCCTGTTGCCACGACGACTGAGGCGAGAAATGCCGGCCGTGTTTGGGGCATGATCGGTGGCATCGCTGCGTCTTTGGGTGACCCATACACTTTCTTTTTGCCGCCACAGCAAAACACCAGCTTTACCGAAGACATGAGTGGTCATTTCGAAGGCGTCGGAATGGAAATTGCAGTAAAAAACACCGTTCTTACAGTTGTTTCTCCCCTTAAAGGAAATCCCGCGGAAAAGGCCGGCATCAAAACAGGGGACCAAGTTCTAAAAATTAACGGCCTTGATACGAAGGGGATGGATGTGAGTGCCGCAGTACTCAAAATCCGTGGACCTAAGGGCACGAAGGTTAAGATTCTCATCGGGAGGGTTGGGTGGGATGCGCCTCGGGAATTTGTTGTCGAGCGTGACACAATTACGGTGCCAATTGTAAACACAAAAAAACGTGATGATGGCGTCTTCGTTATTTCTGTTGCCACATTTACGTCGAGTTCGCCGCAGCTTTTCAAAAATGCTCTGCGCGAGTTTATCGAGTCCGGCGATACGAAGATGGTTCTTGATTTGCGCGGAAATCCGGGGGGATATCTTGAGGCCGCTGTAGACATGGCCAGCTGGTTTTTGCCAACGGGAAAAGTGGTTGTTACCGAAGACTATGCAGGACACTCACAAAATGTGGTGCATCGCTCCTATGGATACGACGTCTTCAACGGGAATTTAAAAATGGTAATTTTGGTAGACAAGGGTTCGGCATCTGCGTCGGAAATTCTCTCTGATGCGCTCCGATTCCACGGTGTCGCAAAGCTCGTTGGCACAAATACATTCGGCAAGGGCTCGGTTCAGGAATTGGTTGAAATAACGCCTGAGACGGCTCTAAAAGTCACGGTGGCTCGCTGGCTTGGCCCCGATGGAAAGCAAATTCCTCTCGAGGGTATCTCGCCAGACATCACGTCGACAACAACCGATGAACTTATAAAGGCTGGAAAGGATCCCCAAATGGAAAAGGCCGTCTCGATTTTGAAGAGCCTTTAATTCTTCACAAAGGTTCTAGAAGAAAAAAGGTGAGCTCTGGACTTCTGCCTTCAGCGATATACTCTGTAGACATGAAAGTGGTCATGATTCATGATGTCGGCGGAGTGGGGAGACGCAACGAAATCAAGACCGTCTCCGACGGATACGCGCTTAACTTTTTGATTCCAAACGGTCACGCTGTTCAGGCAACCGCCGAAAGGGTGAAGGCCGTTACGACTAAGGTAGATACTGAAAAACGAGCAGTCGCAGACCGTGACAAACAGCTGCTTCAGGGGCTAGAGCGTTTGCGTGGGGCGCAGATTCGTATTCTTTCGCGTGCAAATCCTGTCGGGGGGCTCTATCAAGAATTGAATCCTGTTGCGATTGCAACTGCCATCCAAAGTGCGTATGGAATACGCGTTCCGCACGAGTCAATCATAATTTCGAACCCAATTAAAAAAGTAGGGAATCATAGCGTGACAATCTCTCAAGGCGGACACAGCGCGGATGTTCGTATTGCAGTCGTTAAGAACGGGTAAATTGAAGCAACAAAAAAAAGGGCAGTTGCCCGTTAAAATAAAATCAAGACATCTGTCGCTTAAGCAGCGATAACGTCTACGATAGAGCGGCGAGAAGAGCGGCCGTCAAAGTCTGTTTTTCGGGTGCTTCGAAATTTAACAACGCCCGCAATTCGAGCAAAAAGAGTATGGTCTACACCAATGCCAATATTTTTTCCTGGAATAACTTTGGTGCCACGTTGACGAACAATGATTTCTCCAATGCCCACCTTTTGACCGTCTGCGCGTTTAACGCCGAGGTACTTCGGATTTGAATCATTTAGATTTTTCGCTGTTCCGGCGGCTTTGGTTGTTGCCATGTTGAATTTCGCTTCCGATCACGACTTCACTGCTTTCTCTAAAATACTAGGAAAAACACAGAAAATACGTATATTTGAAGCCATGAGGAGTATACAAGGTTCGGCAAGGAAAATCAAGGTGGCAACGTACTATTCATTAGGGGAATGGGGGATGCCGATAATAGTCATACTTGTAGCCCTATCGGCGTTCGGATTAGGCCGAATTTCGGCGTTCGAAGAGCTTAAAACATCCCTTGCCATACGAAACGCAAGGATTATCGATGGGCTGCCCGCAATGGTGCCTGGCGGGCAATTTGTAGCGGCAAAAGGCGGTTCAGAATATTTCTTTCCGTGGTGCTCTGGCGGGGAAAAGCTTTTGGAGACCGAAAAGATCTGGTTTGTAAGTGAAAACGCTGCGCAAAAAGCTGGCTTAGTGCCAGCAAAAAATTGCAGGGGACTCTAATAGCTTTTACACGGCTATCATGAGAAAATGACGACATGATTGTTTTAGATGTAGAGGCATCGGGCGTAGAAGCAAACAAGCATTCAATTGTTTCTCTTGGGGCGCTAGATATCGACCATCCCGAAAATCGTTTTTATGCTGAGTGTCAGGTGTGGAAAGGCGCTCATATCATGGACGAGGCGCTTGCGGTGAATGGTTTTACCAAAGCGGAGATCACCGACAAAAATAAAATGACTGAAGGGGATCTCACGCACGCATTTTTGAAGTGGAGTGAATCGGTAGAGGAGAGAACGTTTGCAGGGCAAAATGTTTCGTTTGACCGCGATTTCCTTCGATGCGCGGCGGAACGAGCGGGGCACACAAACTGGCCTTTTGCACATCGAACGCTGGATACTCACACACTCTGCTACATGCATATGGTAAAGCGTGGTATTGCGCCACCAGTCGACCCAATCCACAAACGTTCTGCGCTCAATCTCGACAAGGTGTTGAATTATTGCGGCATTCCTGAAGAGCCGTCGCCACATAATGCGCTTACTGGAGCGCTTTCTCATGCAGAAGTTATTTCTCGTTTGCTCTACGACAAGAAGTTAGTCCCCGAATTCGAACAGTTTGATATTCCGTGGAAGAAATAATTTCATAAAAATCATGCGCTGGTTACGTACGAGCCTCATGTATGTTTCGCTCTGGATTATTTCCACTGCACATTTGATCCGATACGGTGTCAGTATTTTTTCTGGAGAAAAAGGGAAGTTGAGTGGGGTTAGAATAATTATTTTACGTGACCGTGAGGTTTTGCTTCTCAGCCACTGGTATGCGCCGTGGGCGTGGACGCTTCCCGGCGGAGGCGTTGATGCAAATGAAAAACCAGAAGACGCGGCCATTCGTGAAGCACGGGAAGAAACAGGACTCATCATTAATTCAATCGCAGGGGAAGTGGGCACCTACAAAGGCACGATGGGCAAAAGGGATAGGGTCTTCGTTTTTTATACGGGAGACTTTAGCGGTTCCCTTTCGCTAAAACCAAATTTCGAAATAATGGCACGTAGTTGGTTTAGTCTGGACGATCTTCCGAAAGAGTTAAGCCCTGCAAATCGGCGTCGTATTGAGGCCTATAAGTCTGGTGTCCGAGGGGAACAAGGCAAGTGGTAGAGGGCTTTTCTGAAAGGTGATTTTACAAATAATTGTTGTCTCATTTTCGATATGCGTCATACAGAACTTGTTATGCGCTTTAAGCGATTGGAAGTAAACAGTCAATTCATCGAAGCTTTTTTGTTGAAGACAATTTATGTCGAAATGGTCAGTAGTCTCAGTAAGAAAACCTCAGCTCCCCCGATACCCTTAAAAAAGAGGGGATTGGGGAGGGGTGAATTACGGTGGAATATTTGCAAAAAATATTTGAAAAAATTAATAGGAAATAATCGCCCGATACAAAGCTTAACGCGAGGACCCGATTTAAATATAGATACATAAGTGACCGCGAGAGGAGAGCGCAGGATGAGGAAGCGGCCTCGGATGGCCGAGGGAGGCCGAGCTTTTCCTCTTATATACATGTCGCACAATATATCTTTTGCGACACGTACGCTGGGCAGATAAGGTCGCCGCTAAGAACCCCTGGTCCTCATCTGTGAAGTTTGAATCGGCCTACTCCCGTGTGTCGGTACGTGTACCTGAATCTTCTGTATACTTATCTTTAATGTCTAAAAAAATGTTGCGACCCCTTCTCTCCTTGCCTGAAATCAAAGTTTTTGAACAACTTTCAACTCCCCTAAAGATTCAGGATTTTTTGGATAAGTTACCTATTAATTTTGAATTACGTGGAGAGACATATATGTCTCCAAGGCGTGTTTTGAGCACCCGAACGGCCCATTGCATGGAGGGGGCTTTACTGGCTGCGGCGGCATTGTCCTACCACGGTCAGAAACCCCTTTTAATGGACTTTCAAACGAGTTATGACGATGAGGACCATGTTGTAGCTTTGTATCGTCAAAAGGGCTTCTGGGGGGCGATTAGCAAGACCAATCATGCGGTACTTAGGTATCGAGACCCGGTTTATAAAACCGTTAGGGAATTAGCGATGTCCTATTTCCATGAATACTTTATGTGGGATGGCAGGAAGTCGTTACGAGCGTACTCCGCTCCATTTGATTTGAATCGGTACCGTCCAGAAAAATGGATTACTTCAGATGAAAATCTTTTTTTTATTGTGGGGGACTTGGATGGGAGCCGGCACTTCCCTGTCGTTACCAAGAAAAATATCTTGTCTCTCCGAATCGCGTCAAAAATTGAAATCAATTCTTTACGACTCGTTGAGTGGAGCTCAAGAAAAAATCCTAAAGATAATTGAGTGGGTTTAAATAGGCTTCGAGCGGCGCAACGGGCATCACCGCGCCCGAACAAGCCGTAGAAGATCTAGTCGCGTCTCCAAGGCGCATTATTTGAGTTGCAGAAGTCACGTAGACGCCGAAGTGAAGGTGTGGACCAGTTGCGTATCCCGTTTCTCCGCTGTAGCCAAGCGTATTCCCCGTCCCCACTGCTTGACCAGATGAAACGGAAATTTGTGAAAGGTGCGCGTACATGGTACTAAGCCCGTTCGAGTGCGAAACTAAAACCCATTTACCAAAGGAGTAGCATCCGCGGATAGAATCGGTGTTCCCTGTTCCTATCACCATTCCGGAAAGAGCCGCCTTTATTGGCGTTCCAATAGATGCCGCCAGGTCTATACCGTTGTGGCCTTTGCCGTGGTACGCGCCCGCGGCCGCAAAAGCCGTGTTTCCGAAATACTGAGTTACGCGCACTTTATCTATTGGCCACTGAAGGATTCCTTTTCCAGCAGGGGTAATATCAGACTGGCTTACAGAAACCTGCAATTGCAATTTGAGGTCGCTTAGTGCGTTTTCAAAGCTTCTCTCCTGAGCTTTTTTTTCCGCTATAATTTTTTGGTACGTCGTCTCCTGAGATTTGGTTTGAACAAGTATGTCGGCCTGCGCTTTCTTCGTTACGGTAAGTGAGCCTTGCTGGGTAACAAGGTTTGCTTTCTGCGCTTGTAGCTGAGAAGCCTTCTCCTCTCGAGCTGCTTTTGTGTTCGTTAGCTGCTGTTTTTCGTTTGAAAGATGCGAGATGTGATTGTGAACGGCGCGCTGAAGCGTTTGAAATGTGTCCGCGTCTTGCCAGGCTACGGAAAAAGTTCCTGACGAAAGCATCTGCGCGGCCAAGGGTCTTGTTTCGATTTCATGAAGACGCCGGATAGACTCGGCAAGGCCCGCTTCGTCTGTCGAAATAGAATTTTCTTTTACTGAAATCCCCTGCTCCAGCTGTTGAATTTGTAACTGAGTTGAGGAAATTTGGTTTTTTGTCACGTCGACCGAAGCTGTAACTTTTTTTATTGAAAGATTGATTTGAGAAAGTGTGTTTTGAAGGGTTTGCTTTTTTGCCGACGTCTGATCCAACTGGACTTGGTATTGTGCGATGTCTTTATTGAGCTGCTCTATTTGCTGCTGATGCTCGGCGATGGCCTTTTCAAGTGCCGCAGGGTCTTCAGCGCGAACAAGAAGCGGAAATATTGAAGAAATCGCACATGCGATTATCAGGAGTCGCGAACCTCTTTTCATACGGCAAGATTCTGAATCGCAGTCGAAATTCGGCGGAGCGTCGCATCTTTACCAATTCGCGCCGCTATGAAAAACGGGTCGGGAGATTTCTCACGGCCTGAAAGCGAATACCTGAGTGGCCAAAGTACTGCTCCCCTGCCAACGTCGGATGCGTACGGCCAGACGGAATCTTTTATTGAGCTTTCACTAAAATCAGAAACCTCGGAAAGCATCTCGACAATTTTCTCTAAATGTTTCCGGGTATCTTCGCGCGAACTTTTTTTTTCGCTAACGAGTGATACGTCCAAGGCAGGATCTGCAAAGAAATAATCATACTCTCCGTCGGATATTTGGATCCTGAGATCTTCGAGCACGCTGATTCGCTCGCTTACTAATCCCATCAGTTTTTCAGCGCTTGCAGGGTTCCACGAAATGTTTCGGGCCTCGATCCCCTTCTGAAATTCTGGCATGATCATATCTTTGAAGGCTGTAGGGCTCAGGCCCGTAAGGTAGTGACGGTTGAACCAGCGTAACTTTTCAAGATCAAACACCGCACCACTTTTATGCAGGTCTTTTAGGTCAAATTCCGCAATCATCTCGTCCAGAGAGAAAAATTCTTTCCCAGAAGGCGGCGTCCAGCCAAGGGTCCCAATGTAATTAAGCATTGCTTCCGGAAGAAATCCTGTTTCTCGGTATTCTTTCACCGCAACATCACCTTTTCGCTTCGATAATTTTGATTTGTCTGCCCCAAGGAAAAGCGGGTAATGCGCATATACAGGGCGTTCATATCCAAGAGCTTTTTGAATCAGAATTTGGCGCGGAGTATTCGAAATGTGTTCTTCACCGCGAATCACGTGAGTAATGTTCATTTGAGTGTCGTCCACAACGACGGTGAGGTGGTAGAGCGGGTCATTGATGGCTCGAGCGATCGCAAAATCTCCCAACTCAGTAGTATCAAATGAAATTTCTCCGCGTACCACATCCTGAAACGTAATTTTTTCACCCGGATTCCGTAGGCGAACAACGTGTACTTTTTTTCCGGGCTCTTTTTTACTTTCCTCCTCGCTAACGTATGCCTTGTCCTGCGAGATCAGTGTCTCTATTTCGTTAACGTAAATGGCGGTGCGTTCCGACTGACGATAAAACTCATCCCAGCTAAGACCGAGCCAGGAAATGCTCTCGATAAGATCTTCTTCAAATTCCTTGGTACTTCGCTCTTTGTCAGTGTCTTCAATGCGAAACACAATGGTGCCGCCATTTTTTTTTGCAAAAAGAAAGTTAAGCAGTGCCATGCGCGCGGTTCCCACATGGCAATACCCAGTAGGGCTCGGCGGAAAACGTACGCGGACATTACTCATATTTGTTCATGTGATATGCCGGTCTCGATAAGAATTTGAGCGATTTTTCGGGCGGCGTCGGGGCGTGCAAATGCTTTAGCGGCATCTGACATTTTAGTTCGCAAGGCTTGATCTTGGACCAAGCGGTCAATTTCCGCGGCAAGCAGATGCGGCGTGAGATTTTTTTGCTCGATGACAACGGCGGCGCCACTACGGGCATACGAGAACGCGTTTTTGGTTTGATCATGAGAAACATCGAGCGGGATTGGCACCAATATGCAAGGAATATTCCATGATGCGATCTCGAAAATGGTGCCACTGCCTGCGCGGGCTACTACTACCGACGCAACACCGGCGGCCATACGAATAGCTAGCGTATTAAGAAGGCCAAACGCTCTGTAACGTTCTTTGTAAGGTGAATTTTTCAGCACGACCGATGCAATGCCGCTTACTTCAGTAAGGTTCGACGTTCCCGCTTGATGCACCACGTTATAACGCGTAACTAAATCTCCAAGCGCATCAAGAACTGTCTCGTTGATGGCGCGAGCGCCCTGAGAGCCGCCCATGACAAAGATAGTTGGAACTGAAGAGTCGAGTTTTAAAAATTCATGTCCGCCCTCCTTTGCGACGCCGATAATTTCTTCACGAATCGGATGGCCAACGCGCGCGATTCGAGAACGTGATTTCTCGGGGAATTTTGTCGCCGCATCGGGGTGAGCGACCGCGATCCATTTGGCAAACTTCGAAGACCACAACGAAACCCGACCTGGCGTTGCGTCAGCGTCGTAAATGATGACGGGAATATTGAGAAGGCGCGCTGCGTAGAGCGTGGGAAACGCGCCGTAACCCCCCGTAGAAAAGACAGCATCGGGATAAACAGAAAACAGTTGAAAAGTTGATCTTAGTATACCGATCACTGTGGGGATGAGGGCCAGTACATTCAAGACGCTGGGGTATCTCCGAGCCTTTCCCGCGGGAGACGGTAGATAAAAGATATCGTGTTCCGCAAGTGCGGACGAATCAAACGGTTCGGGGCCAATGTAATATAGTTCTGGCTCAATCAGGGTCTTTTCCTGACAAATTCTTTCTATTGCCTCGGCGACGGCAATGAGCGGGTAAAAATGCCCACCGGTTCCCCCTCCTGCCAATACAATTTTCATGATGACTCATTGTATCGTTCCCGACACCGAATCTCAAACGTGTTTTTTGCGTGAAATGCATAGCAAAACGCCTGCGCTTCCTAATGAAGCCAGCATGGCACTTCCTCCCTGGCTGACAAATGTAAGCGGAATTCCGGTAAGTGGCGCAACGCCCAACATGGATGCAATATTTATAAAGGCTTCAATCGCCAGGTATGTGGTGATGCCTGTCGCAAGATATTTTCCAAATGGTTCCGCGGTTCGTGACGCGACGTAGTACCCTCGTAATGCGAATAGAATGAAAAGTAAGATAATCGTTATTGCGCCAATAAATCCAAGCTCTTCTCCTGCAACGGCGAAGATTGAGTCGCCCATCGGCTCTGGCAGATACGTAAATTTCTGAATTCCCTGCCCGAATCCACGACCAAACACTTGGCCGGATCCAATCGCGATCAATGACTGTCGTATCTGGTAACTTTCTTCCTGCGCACCTTGAGCGGGGTTTAGAAATGTTGTTACGCGATCACGCACATATGGTTTTATATAGGCGAGCATCGCAAGTGCGAGGATGGCAACGAGAGCGAGCGCGAGAATGTCTCTTTTTCGTGCCCCCGCAACCCAGAATACGGATAGCGAGGAAAATAAAATGACACCGAGCGTACCGAGGTCCGGCTGTAAAAGTAAAATAAGGGTAGGCAAAGAGACAATGGCAAGAAATCCGCCAAGGCCATATAGCGGTAAGTTAATTTTACTTTTCATTCCTGCGAAATACGCCGCAGTCATAACGAGAGTCGCAAGTTTCAGCGCTTCTGACGGCTGAAAGGACGTTCCAAAGACAAGTATCCAGCGTCTCCCGCCGCCGTGTGAGAGACCGATGTGTGGAAAAAAGACGCAGAGGGTCAAAAAAATTGCGAGACCAAAAATATAAGGTGCATATGTTCTAAGCAATCGGTAATCAATAGAGATCGCGATAAAAAGAGCAACCAGGCCAGCGCCAATACCAAGCAAAAGATGGTTAGTGACCACTGAGCTAATGCCAGATTCTCCGCGTCCGAGGAGGCCAAATGCTGCAGATGCAAAAATGAGGCTTCCGCCAAAAAGGAGGAGCGCAACAAGAAGTGCGAGTGGCTTATCGATTGCGAGCTTCTTCATTTGAGATATCCTATCATCTAATTCACCGAGAATCTGTCCTTAAAAAAGTAATTTTCAGGAAGATCACCCTCTTTAATAAATTGCTGAGAGCGCGATGATAACGCCTGCGGCTGAGCAAATGCTGGAAATAATCCAATAACGCATGACGACTTTTGGCCCTGACCAGCCGATTGCCTCAAAGTGATGATGAAGTGGTGCAATACGAAAGAGTTTTTTATGAAATGCAGTTTTCCAGAGCATTTGAAGAATGTCTGAGGCAACGGTTGCGACGAGAACCGCGCCAATCACCGGTAGAACCGATATGCCTATTCCGCCGCCTAGGTGATCAGTCATAAACGCTATGGTTGCAAGAGAAAGCGTAAGTGCCATTGTGCCCGTGTCCGACATATAAAAACGCGCGGGGGGGATGTTGAACCACAAAAATGCAACTAAACCGCCCACGATTGCCGATGAAAAAGCCGCAAGATCTATTTGCTGTTGAGCAAATGCGATTATTGCGTACGATGCGAAAATCGTCGCAAATACGCCGCCTGAAAGACCGTCGATGCCATCAATGACGCCTGACGCGTAGAGTGCAAGAGACATCACAACAAATAGAGGAATGACCAACCACCCGATTTCGAGCGGTTGCGCAAATGGAATACTTATCGCGGTGACGTCGAGTTTAGAATAAAACCATATGCCGAGGAGTAGTGAAAGGGCGATGACGACAAAAAGTCGATATCGAAGACGTAGGCCCTGGCCGTCGGGTTGAATAATGAGAAGGTCGTCAATAAATCCTGCAATCGCTCCAACAATAAGCGCGGCAAGCGGAATCCATGTCTGTCCCCGACTCAGAAAGTCGAATCTCAAAATTTGTGCACTTGGAAAAAGATGGGCGAGGGTGTCGATACCGAGAATCGTCAAGACTACGCTGCCCCAAATGACGATCCCACCCATGCGCGGCGCGCGCACTTCGTTTTTTTCGTGCAGACGATTGAACTCACTTGCCTCTTCCCCATGCATCGTAATTTTTCCAGCCTTTTTTTTCCATGCCTGATTTTTGTGTAAATAGTGAGAAATAATCGGTGTTATGACCATACCAATCGTGAATGCCATTGCCGCTGGCACGAGTACTTTTAGAAGTTGCGGTAATAATATCTGCATATATAAAATATTAAAAATTATTTTTTCGAGCAGCTTCTTCGGTTGCTCCGACAAGGGCGCGAATATCTGCAAATCGGCCAGCTTGCGTAGAGTTAAGAACGACCGCCACAAATCGATGTGTTCCCGCGGTAAAAACCACCACGAGGTTGCCTCCAGCTAAATCCGTGTAACCGGTCTTACCCATAGTGATGCCTGCAATAGAATCGAGCGCGGCGTCGGTGTTCGATGCTACCGCGCGCTCCCCTTGCGTTGAGGTGATGGTTACGCTAAGCCGCGACGTTCCAACAAAAATATCACCGGGCTGTCTCGCGGCATACCCGAATAGTTTGGCCATATCCGCTGCTGAGCCATAAGCTCCCGACTGCGTCTCACTTTCATCGAGTCCACTTGGATTCAGGAAGTAGGTGTGAAGAAGTCCAAGTGATTTCGCAATGTCATTCATGCGCCACACGGCAGCCTGGCCTTCTCTTGCAACAGGATATTTTGCGCGGAGCCCTTCGTCGGCCGCGTGAGCCAGAATCTTTGCCCCATCGTTTGAAGATCCAACGAGTGTGTATGCAATAAGGTCACCGACATGCCACTCAGATCCCGCGCGCAATACGTCGGCGGCGTTTGTAGGTGAGGTATCGCGCGGAATTGAAATAACTGATGTGAGAGGTAAGACTTCAGTAACCGCAAGCATGAGGGGAACTTTGGTAAGGGACGCGAGCGGCAGTTGGGTATCTGCATTTTTTTTGAAAAGTACGGCGCCAGTGTCGATATCGGCAACATACGCGGAGCTGCCGAATACTTCCACATTGCTAAAATAATCTTTTGCCGCAAGTGCTTCAAGCACGCTGGCTGAGACTGCTTTTTTGACTGGTTGCGTCGAAGAGGCAAACTCTATTGCCAACCACATACCGGCTGAAAAGCCGCAGACGATAAGAAGCGCGGTCGCCAATTGTGCGGTAGAGACTCGCGTTGTCGGGACTGTGGAGTTACTCGGTTCCATGACTAGTGTCTTTAGGTTGCTGCGCGGCAAAGGACTCCTGTCTTTTTTCGAATGCGAGCAATTCGTTTGAAATTCGCTCAAAATCTGGAAGTTCCCTTCCCTCATGAACACCCAAATGAGCAAGAAGTTCGCTGGTTGGGCGGTAAATAAACTCGCGGCCGTCTAGTGGGTTCCCTGCTCTCTCGACGAGTCCTCTGCCAAGAAGATTTCTGATCGTAGAACTCGTATTCACGCCGCGAATGTAATCTATTTCTGCGCGTGTACATGGACCTTTGTAAAGAAGTATGGAGAGCACTTCGAGTCCTGCGTCGCCAATCTCTTTTCCCATTTCTTTTTCGCGCGCCTTTTTTACCGCCTCTCCTGCGGCAGCTGAAATCACGAGCGCGACTTCTGTCTCACTTTGTATAAGTGAGAGGCCACCTTGCAAACGCGCCGAAAGCTCGGCAAGTGCGGAAACAAGTGTCTCACCAGAGATTTCAAGTGTACGCATGAGATGCGTTTTTTTCATGCTTCCTCCCTCGGAAAAGAGCAACGCTTCTATTTGATTTGCGACGGGGTTCATACGCCGTATTTAGGAGCGCTTAATTGATCTGATTCGATGGTGATATCACTGAAGAGTCTGTCTTGAGTGACTGATGCGTTACCTGTGCGGACAAGTTCCAAAATGGCTAAAAAATGAACAATGGCGTCGTGTCGGCTCGCACCCCTTACGAGCTCACTCCAGCGCGTCTTGAGGCTGGCGGAAAGACGTTGCTTTAGCTTCACAATCACGTCCTCAAGGGCCAAAATGGGCGCTACAACCGCCTCATGGAGCTTTTCGGGCTTTGGGAGGAGGTGGACGAGTTTAGCTGCTGCATCGCGAATGGTGGTGACCGCTGCTTCGGCAGGACTCCAGACTATCTTTTGCGCGGGCGCACGAAGAGGAAAAAGAAGTGGCGATGTTCCCCAGGATTTTCTCAGTAATTTTGCCGACTCGCGCACCAATTGCAACCGGGCCAGTCTCTTTTCCAATTCTTCGACAGACTCTTTCTCCTCTATGCTCAAATCGAGAGTAGGTAAAAGAGATCTCGATTTAATTAGTAAAAGCGTTGAAGCTACGAGAACAAATTGCGCCGTTTCTCCCAAAGGTAATTCAGGGAGTTTTTCCACGTAGGACAAATAGGCGTCGGACACTTCTGCAAGATTGATTTCTGAGATCGACATCTTGCGTGCTTCGATAAGATCGAGAAGTGCTTCTAAGGGGCCTTTGAAGGTGGACGTTTCAATAGCAAAAGAGTTCGGCATGTTATTCAGAAAGACGCATGTCTATGCGGTTAAGGTCTCTAGGAAATGGAGCGGCTTCCTTCACGTTTGCAAGATTCAGCATACGCGAGGTAAATCTTTCGAGGCCCGTCGAACACCCGCCATGTGGTGGAATGCCATATTTATGCGCCTGCAAGTAGAAAGAAAACTTTTTAGCGTCAAGGCCGCGAGACTCCATTCGCGCAAGCATCTCTTCATAATCGTGAATGCGTTGACTGCCGCTGTTAATTTCAAGACCACGAAAAAGGAGGTCGAAGCCCGTCGAAAAAGGCGCATCTCCTGGTGCCTCATAGGTATAAAACGCACGCTTTTTTGTTGGGTACCCCGTAATAAAAACGAAATCTGATTTTTTTTCTCGAAGTGCCCATTCACAGATTTGACGCTCGTCCTCGGGCGACATATCTGAAGTATCTTCAACTTCACGATTAAATTCTTTTTTAATGATCTCTTGCGCTTCCGTAAGCGTAAGCATTGGAAAGTTTTCGGGAGCGAGGGGCAGCGACGTGCCGAATTTCGCAAAAACATCTGCGTGTTTCTCTCCCACCGTCCTTACGACATCTCGCACGACATCTTCAAGAACTTTCGTGACGTCGTTAAAATCGCGAATAAATCCCATCTCAAAGTCCATTTGGGTGAGTTCGCTCAAATGTCGTGTGGTTGCATGTTTTTCTCCGCGGAATATTTTTGCAATGGTAAAAGAGCGTTCAAATGCGTTCACCATTATTTCCTTATAAAATTGAGGTGACGTTGCAAGAAATGCCGTTGAATCGTAGTAGTAACTCACTTTAAATGCTGCAGCGCCACCTTCAGCGTCGCCACCCACTAGGGCGGGCGCTTGAAATTCAGTGAATTTCCGGCTTCTGAGAGCGGCACGGTACGCTTCGACAATAGTCGCTTGAACCGCGAAGATATCCCTACTTTTTCCCGAGCGTAGTGTAAAAGGACGATTATCCAAAAGCGTGTCGAGGTTTACATCTGCCTCTAATTCGAATGGTAGAGTTTGGGCCGGATTCAAAATTTCGAGTGTCTCGATCTGAAGCTCGATCTCTCCGTTCTGCTTTCCCGCAACGATATTTTTTTCCGGGCGCATATTCACTAAACCCTTAACGAAAACCGCGCTCTCAACACTTGTTTGCTTGGCTGTTTCCAATGCGGGACTTTTTGGCAACACGACACCTTGAACGCTGCCGGTCATGTCACGGAAATCAAAAAAAACCATTTTGCCTTGATCGCGCCGTACAGAAACCCAGCCGTTTATACATACCTCGGTACCGACGTGATCCCTAAGGTTTTCGATGTAAGTTCTTTCCATGACAAAAAATTTATTGCAGAGTTACGCCAATTTTTTCTCGTACGTCATGCATTTTAGCATTGGCAATTGCTCTCGCCTTATCGCTCCCCTCTTTAAGCACCCTAACAACATCCTCATCGGTAATACTGTCTCGAACTTGTCGCATCGGCCCGACCAATGCGTCAATATCTTCGACGAGCGCTTCTTTCAAGGCTTTGTATTTCCCCTTCTGTTCCTTGTACAGTGACGAGAGTGATTCGCGATCACGGAACAAGCGGTGAATGTTGTAGACATGCTCCGGACTCTCGGCCTTGGAGTCAGTGACAATCCCCATAACTGTTTTGGTAATTTCGTCGCGTGTTGCAAACAGTGGAATGGTATTACCATAACTTTTGCTCATTTTCTTGCCATCCGTTCCCGGCACAATCGCGACGCTTTCTAAAATCTGCTCTTTTGGTTCCTTGAATGTTGCTCCGTAGGTGAGATTAAATTTTGCGGCAATTTCGCGGGCGTATTCAATATGTTGTTTTTGGTCCTGTCCGACGGGAACGATATCGGTGTCATACAAAAGGATGTCTGCTGCCATGAGAACAGGATAATCAAATAAACCTACGTTGGTGACGAGTCCACGCGCCTCTTTGTCTTTAAACGCGTGTGCAAGTTCGAGAAAAGACATGGTAACAAGTGTGTTAAAAATCCACGCAAGTTCAGTATGTTCTTGAACTTGAGATTGTTGAAAAATAATTGCTTTTCTTGGGTCGATTCCAACGGCGATGTAATCGCGAACTATCGAGGCAATATTTTCACGAAGTTGTTTAGAATCTTTCAGCGTCGTCAATGCGTGATAATCCGCGACCATGAGAAAGCTTTCGTGTGAGTGGTGCAAATCAACAAAGGGTTTTAGGACGCCAAAATAGTTCCCAATATGGAGCGAGCCGGAAGGCTGTAGACCCGTCAGTAGTCTTTTCATCTTCAATACTATACCACAAAAATGGCGTATTTGCGGCCTCTTCAGGCTGCTGGGAATTCCGCGAAAAATGTTGAGCCCTTCCCCGAACCTTCGGATTCGGCCCAGATTTTGCCGCCATGAGCGTCTACTACTTGCTTTGCAACAAAGAGTCCATAACCGGTGGAGTCAACGTTCACTTTTATTGAGTCTGTGCCGTGTCCCCCTTCGGTGAATAGCCTTACTTTATCTTCTTCTGAAATTCCAACTCCGCTGTCGGAAACTGAAAAGCGAATTTTTTCGTTTTCTCGAGAAAGTGAGACTTTAATATGACCCGTTTCTGTGTATCGAATTGAATTATCAATAAGATTACGCAATACGTGTTGACGAATTTTTGTTTCATCTCCTTCGATCGTATATGCGCCTGATGGTGCAAAAAGAACCTCGAGGGACAATCCTTTTTTCTCGGCGATAGCGCGGAGCTGATCGGCGATTTCAAGAGTGGCGTTCCTAAGATCGAACTTATTTTTTTCAAACGACATAGTTCCTTTTTTCATATTCGATGCGGCAAGAATTTCCATGGTGGTCGAAACGCCCGCACGCATTTCCTTCAATGCTTCTTTGGAAAGTGTTTGCACTTGCTCGGACACTTCCCCATAGTCCCCTTCGATAATGCCTGCGAACGCATTTTGCCCTTTGGTGAGATACCCCTTAATTTCGTGACTAATGAAGTGCAAAAGGGATTCCTGCCTTCGATTTGCAATCTCAAGGCTCGCAGAAAGCTTGGCTAACATATTTGCTCGTCTCGACCAAATATATATAAGAGCGGCAGCCAAGGCCGATATAATAATCGTCAAGCCGGCAATAAATGCAAGAAAAGGATATAGCGTTTGTCGAGTAATGGTAAGGAAATCACCCGCTTTAATATCCGTGCCCAAAACCGCAACAGTGTTTCCTTCATTATCTTTAATGGGAGCAAATCCAGTAAGCACCGAGCCGTATTCATCAGTGTAAATATCTTTAACTGTAACTGCCCCGTTATACGCGTCGAAGGATTCAGGAATATCAGCTATTTCTGGAAAGGGTTGGCCTGGCCATTGTAATTTGTCGGGACCATTTCGCTCAATTTTGCCGTCTCTGTTTGAGTCGACACATTTAGGACATTTTGCCGCAGCGAGCGATTCGCCAGTGGGGTCGTTGATAATGTTTGCGTACGGATCAATAGAATCTGCATCCGCAACAAATTCCATTTTCAAAGGGTCAGCGTTAGTCTTCCTAAAAATATAAATAAACACAATCTGGTCGTTACTATACTTTGCCTTGTGTAGTCTGTTGACTACATGAGCCCACTCCGGTTTTTTCCAATCATCCGCCCCTCGAAGCGCGTCAATCTCAGCAGGATCAATATTCGCTGCTTGAGTAATTGAAATAGTAAGCAATCTGTCTCGTAAGTTTTGGGTTAAGATGCTAACGGTGTGAGTATATAGAAGCCACGACGTAACCAGGACGATAACGACTATTGCGAAGACTACCGCAATACTTATGGAGGTTGGCTTTTTTAGTTGCTCGAAGAATGTTCTAAATTTGCCCATAGTTTCCGTGAACGCACCTTGAAACTACTTTACCACCCAAACATGCTCCACAGATTTGTCGCGCGCAGCAATGTGAACATTTGGGTACCTCTTTAACGTGAGATAATATTCTACAATTTCTTTAGTGAGCTCTTCGCCTTTGATAGTGATAGGAATACCAGGCGGAAAAGGTGTAATGTGTTCCGCGGCAATTCGTCCAACGGCTCTTTCTAGAGGCACACTTTCAATTTGATCCCATTGTAATTTCGCAATTTCATTGATATCTAAAATACGTGGTATGTTCACCGGTATCTGCAAACTTAAACCTTCCGTAACTGCACTTTTTTTTGTGTGTCTGACGATTTCACTAAGTGCCTTTACGGTCGCATGAACGTCCTTGATAGTCGCTCTAAACGGAACTAACAGCAGTATTGTTTTTATGTTATAAGCTTCAACTAATATTTTATACTTTCTATCCAGAATATTTGCCACTTCATAGCCATTGAAACCAGCTTTACTGACGTCAACAATAACCTTCGTTTCGTCTCTGTCGTTCACCGAAGGAAAGTTCTGCTTCAAATATTCTGTTGATACTACACTCAACCCCTCGATTTCAGATATATCGTTTGACAGATGTTTTGCCATAGACAAAATGTGGTCGATTTTTTTCGCGCCTTTTTTTTGCATGGTTTCTCTGGCAGCATCTAAAGATGCTAGGAGCATGTAAGAAGGGCTACTCGTTCCCAAACTGCGGTACGATTCAACTAGTATGTCATTGTTTATTCGCCCGTCACGCCAATGAATCATTCCTGTTTGTTGCAATGACCCACCCTGCTTGTGCGTGCTCTGAACGCATATGTCAGCCCCAGCTTCCATAGCCGATGTCGGTAATTTATCGGAAAAATGTAAATGTGCCCCCCATGCCTCATCTACAAATATAATTACATCAGGATATCGTTCTCGAACTACTGCGACGAGTTCTCTCAAATCAAGGCAGATTCCTTCGTACGTGGGGTTCGTTAAGAGTAAAACTTGGGGCTTTATCTTTTCAATGCCTTCGCAAATTTGTGTAAGTGCGTTAGGCAAAAAGAGCTGGTGCTGCTGATCGATTGTTGGCTCGAGAAAAAAAAGGTTGATACCATAGTCTTCAGAGGCTGCGACTACAGACCTGTGTATATTTCGTTCCGACAATATACGAAGATTAGGAATTTGTTTGCTGAGTGCCCTCAAAACCATGAAATTACTGCCGGTGGATCCATTTACGGAAAAAATTGTATGTTCGGCCCCGTACGCATCTGCGGCGTGTTCATATACTTTTTTGAAGAGCCCTGAGGGATCAGATGGGTATCCTAAAGATTCGAAAGATGTGGAGGTATCACTCGCATATGGATTTTTAACCTGTGCGAAAGTTAAGTCTATTGAAGGGGTGCACCATCTAATCGCTTTATGTGTGACGTGATTTAGGGCGTGAGTCAAATGAGATCTTGCGTGTTTAATACTCATATTTAGGATATCGATAAAAGTACGATACCTGCAATAATAAGCAAGCTACTGACAGCCTGTATGCGTGTCATCTTTTCACTTAGAAATACCTGGGCAAGAAAGATCGTTGGTACGGAGGACGCACCGCTTAAAATTGCGACAATACTCGTGTGGGTCGTATTTGCATACCCTACGGTAATTGCTAGGTACCCAATAACTTCGCCAAGTGCTACCCACCACAAAAATTTATGCGCATCGCGATTAACCAAATTCAGATTCACGCTGGCGCATTTTGCAATTAAGAATGCGGAGACTGTCATTCCCGCAAACAGTAGGGTCGTGTATACCAGCCAGTCCTTTCCATCCGAAAACACGTTCCATCCCAAAGTCCAGATTGTTGCGAGAATGGTCGCGATTACAATTTCTTTAAGTCCGGGAACTGCATGGAAATGAATTCGTCCTAATCGCAAGCCTTCCAATTTGATGTTGATAAGTAAGACGCCAACAAAAATTATTGGTAGCGCGAACATTGAAGTACCATGTATTGTCTCGCCTAGAAATAAAATAGAACATATAGCAACAAGTGCAGCAAAAGACGAAAAAATAGGGCTCAAAATTGAAACCTGGCCTTTTTCAAATCCTTTATACGCAAAGTAATACACAATCGCCTGTAATGCGCCGAACAGCAATAAGAGAGAAAAATCAGCCAAACTCAAGAACAGGCCCTCAAATGTATTGGTTGTAAGAATTCTCAATAAAAGAAGGGCGCAAAGGATTAGTGTTCCGAAAACATGTGCCCATACGAGACTAGAGATTGTACCAATCGTATCGACGGCCTTCTTTGCGGCAAACTCGGAAAAACCCCACCCAATCATACCGCCGCACCCGGCAAGGACTGCAATTATTAGTTCTGTGTTCATGCTGAGCCTGCAATAGATTAAGAAGACATCAGCTTCTTACGTATCCAAGAATTAGAAAACTTCCCAATAACCAAAATGCTCGATAACTATCTCCAAAAAAAGCACTGACCGAGTCTCCGAAATTCCAAAATCCAATAAGCCCCGGAATTTGGGACCAAATCGTCATGAGAACAATGGTTGCCGCGAAACCTGAAAGGACAGCTGGTAGGACACCCCCCATGCCTGACGGAGAGGAGGCCAGCATCCTATGAGTTAGAAAGAAGAACAATATAAATAAGGTGCTGAATAATGCTACTTGTAACGTTGAAGTATTTACATAAATCTTTAAAATTTGATTCAAAAGAAAGGCGTTAGAAAGCCAATTGCTGAAAAGTAGGGTGAGAGGCAATGCAATACTGAACGTAACTGCTCGTGACGATCCTGAGCGGAAACTTTCCAAAGAAAAAACAAGTACTATGCAGAGAAAAACGATCCAGTGAATGGTGAGAGTTGGTGCGACTGGAGCGACAGAAAGAATCGAAGAGGTCGGCATCCAAGAAGTATATCCCCTCTAGAGCCCCTGCTCGCGAAGTTTTTCCACAAGAGTCTTAGCGACTGAGTTAATGTTTTTAGGAAAATCAATTTCAACACGAACGTGGAGGTCGCCACGAGAGCCGCGCCCGTATGGGACGCCTTTACCTCGTATCTTGAGAACGTCGCCGTGCGAAATCCCCGGCTCTACTCGAACACGTTCGACGCCATCGAGAGAACGAATTTCGAGCGTGGTTCCGAGCAACGCATCCGAGATTTTAATTCGGGAAGTAGTCAATAGATTGTTTCCTTCTCGAATGAAAGACGAGTCTGCTTTTACGTGGAGCTTTACGTATAAGTCCCCTGAGACGCCTCCGAACGCTGCCTCTCCACGCCCTGGCATACGAATCATCTCACCGTCTTCGACTCCCGCGGGAATAGAAATAGCGATTTCCTCTTCTTTCTTGGTGACACCTTCTCCATGACAGGTGTGGCAAGGTTTCTCAGGAACCACGCCTTTTCCGTGGCATGTGGGACACGCTCGAGTAGAAGTAAAAGAGCCAAAAAAGGTATTGCGATTTTCATGAATCTCTCCCCGACCGTTACAGGTTGTACAGGTCACAGTTTTAGTTCCCTTTTCTGCACCAGAGCCGCCACAGGTGTCACATGTTCCAATCTTAGAAATGAGAACTCGCCGATCTGTCCCAAATACTGCGTCTTTAAATGAAATCTCTATATCGATAGATATGTCTCGACCGCGTCTTGCTCGATTCGCATTGCCGCCTGAGAAAAATTCCGAAAATATATCTCCAATGTCGAAATCCTGAAATTGTCCCTGCTGGAACCCACCAAAATTTTGCGCGAACTGAGAAAAATCAAATCCGCCCCCAAACCCACCCTGAGACTGTGAGGCGCCACCAGCCTGATAGGCACCGAATCGATCATACTCAGATCGTTTTTTCTTGTCGGAAAGTACCGAGTAGGCCTCGCTCACCTCTTTAAATCTCGCCTCGTCACCACCCTTTTTGTCAGGATGAAATTTTTGTGCAAGTTTGCGAAATGCTTTTTTTACATCGTCCTCCGACGCGTTTTTTTGAATGCCGAGAATGTCGTAGTAGTCTTTCACCTTTTCATTATAGTTGTCCCTCTCGTGTCCGCAAGCGGTGCGGTTCAGCGGTGCGGTTATGCCTGGGCAGGACCGTCTTTAGTATCTTCTTGAGTCGGATTGGGATTCTGGCTCTGAGCAGACATAGTTTCGCCAATTTTTTGCATCGAGGAAGAGAGTGCATCCGAAGCAGTTTTGATGCCCAGTGTATCCGCCGATGATCGAACGTTCTTGAGTGCGTCAATTTTTGCCTGAACATCTTTCTTTACGTCTTCGGCCACCTTATCTCCAAATTCTTTTAGAGCTTTCTCCGCCGCGTAAATTCCCTGCTCGGCAGAATTTTGAGTTTCAGCCAGATCCTTTTTTTCTTTATCTGAAGAGGCGTTTGCGTCGGCATCTTTTCTCATCTTTTCTACGTCAGTATCAGTCAGTCCTGAAGAAGCTTCAATTCGAATAGACTGCTCCTTGTTGGTTGTCTGATCTTTTGCTTTTACAGAAAGTATACCGTTTGCATCTATGTCGAAACTGACTTCAATTTTCGGTGCACCCCGACCGGCTGGAGGGATACCATCCAAGTTAAATCGTCCAAGAGATTTGTTGTCTGCAGCCATCGCACGTTCGCCCTGGACTACGTGGATTTCTACAGAGGGCTGGTTATCCGACGCTGTGGAAAACACTTGGGAACGAGAAGTTGGAATAGTCGTATTTTTCTCAATTAATTTCGTAGCAATACCTCCCATGGTTTCAATTCCCAAAGAAAGAGGGATAACGTCGAGAAGTAGAACGTCTTTGACGTCGCCCCGTAAAATTCCCCCTTGAATGGCGGCGCCAATGGCGACCACCTCATCCGGATTCATGCTCATGTTTGTTTTTTTTCCAAAGTAGGTTTCAACCGCTTTTTGCAGAGCGGGCATACGTGTCTGCCCTCCGACCAGAATTATTTCTTGAATTTGCGGAATTTTAAACGGCGAGGCATCAATAGCGCGCTTCGTAATCTGCATCGCGCGATCGATGAATTCTTGCGTTAATTCTTCAAGTTTTGCTCGCGTCATTTTTATTAAAAGGTGTTGTGGTCCCGCAGCGGTTGATGTAATAAACGGTATGTTCACTTCAGTTTCAACAGCCGTAGACAGCTCGATTTTTGCTTTTTCTGCCGCTTCATCCAAGCGTTGTTTTGCAAGGGGGTCTTGTAGTACGTCGACGCCACTTTGCTTCTTGAACTCTGCGGCAATCCACAGCATTATTTTCTGATCGATATCTTTTCCTCCAAGATGAGCGTCACCGTCCGTCGCTCGAACCTCGATTACATCATCGCCAACCTCGAGAACAGAAATATCAAACGTCCCCCCGCCGAAATCGAAGACTACTATTTTTTCATCTTTCTTTTTATTGAAGCCATATGCGAGCGCAGCTGCCGTCGGTTCATTGATGATTCGTTTAACGTCGAGACCAGCAATTTTTCCTGCGTCACGAGTTGCTTGGCGTTGTGCGTCATTGAAATACGCTGGAACGGTAATAACAGCCTCCGTAATTGTTTCTCCGATTCGAGCCTCGGCATCCTGCTTTAGTTTCTGCAAAATCATCGCGGAAATTTCCTCAGGTCGAAACCATTTTTCACCCATCTTTACCTCGATGCCGCCGTTAGCAGATTTGCGAATTTCAAAGGGAACCGCAGAGCGATCTTTTTGGACGAGCGCTTCGTCAAACGAGTGGCCGATGAATCGCTTGATCTGATACACCGTGTTCGTAGGGTTTGTAACTGACTGTCTTTTTGCCAGAAGTCCTACAAGTCTCTCCCCTGTCTTTGACACCGCCACAATTGACGGTGTCGTGCGTGCTCCTTCAGCATTTTCAAGAATTTCCGGCTCGTTCGTTTTTACAACTGCGATCGCGGAATTTGTTGTGCCCAAGTCAATGCCAAGAATTTTACTCATAGTTATAATGAAAGGTTATCAAATTAAACGTGAAGAAAGTATTACCCTCTTTCGGTACCCGTGTCAAGATTTGTGTCTTACGCGCGAACAATCACTTGAGCAGGGCGGATTACACGGCCATCACTGAGGGCGTAGCCGTGTCTCAAGACTTTTAAAATCGTGTGTGACTCCGCTTCCCCATCGGTGACCTCTTGAACGGCCTCATGTCGAGTCGGGTCGAATTTCTCGCCTGGTTTTCCAAACCTTTTGCAGCCGTTTTTTTCGAGCACATCGAGTAACTGGGTCTGTATATGCCCTATTCCAGCACGCCATTCTGAAGAGACCTCTTCCCACGCTGAACCTGATGCGGCCATGTCAAAACTGTCGAGAACGGGAAAAAGTTCTTCGAGATAATTTTCTTTTGCGCGTTCGATTTTTCTGTCGGCCGTTAGAAGCGCGTCTTTCTTTTCATTGATCGAATCAGCTTTGCAGCGTTGCCATCCCGTGAGATTTTCGTCGCGTTTTTGCTGGGCTTCTTTAAGTTGCAAGCGAAGCTTTTTTATCTTTGCGAGCGCTGAGCCGAGGTCTCCCATCTCATCTTCGGGTTCAAAATGTACATCATCAATTATGTTTTCGTCCGTCATGTGCGCAGTATATCAAAAATACAGTTCTACTTTTCGTCTGTGTCGACTTTATTTGCAAGAGTGTATGCGTCGTACCCAAACGCGAAACAACCAAGAAAAAGAGCGATTGTCCCTAGTGCGACGCTTGAATTTGTTGAGCCATAGATGTACACGTCGGGCAAAGGATCAATCCACAAATGTATCTCACCAAGTAACGTACTCAAAAAAATCAGTCTACCGAAGAGGAGGCGTTTACCAAGAAGCATGTACCCTAGGCCAGGAAAAAAGAAGTTCAAAAAGCCAACGAGAAGAGGACTCCTCATGTCTAGCGCTTACTCCACTGCGGAGCACGTCGCGCCGCCTTGAGCCCGAACTTCTTTCGCTCTTTGGCTCGGGGATCACGCTTCAAAAATCCTTTGACTTTTAAATCTTTTCGCTGTTCGGGGATTAACGCAATGATTGCGCGCGAGATGCCGTGTCGGACTGCTTCGGCTTGCGCCTTGTGACCACCACCGGAGACCTTGACGGTAACGGCATAGACGCCACCTACGGTCTGCATCGGAGCCAAGACCGTAGAGAGCATTTGCTTCAAAGGAAAATACTCTTCCGCTTTTTTCCCATTTACGATAACCGAAATACTTTTGGCCGGAGTGATGCGAACGCGAGCCGAGGCGGTCTTTCGTCGTCCGACTGCTTCTGTGTAATGTTCTGCTTTAACCATAAGTATATATAGTGAGTAAATCGAGGCTATTCTTCGATGGTCAGATTTTTAAGGCGAGCCACCAACATGGTG
Organism: Candidatus Kaiserbacteria bacterium; assembly: GCA_043747375.1. GTDB lineage: Bacteria > Patescibacteriota > Minisyncoccia > Phycocordibacterales > UBA2100 > UBA10103. Next base: position 24,693 of record JAYTPG010000013.1, read on the forward strand.
TTTCGTGGAAGCATTCTTTTAACTGCAAGACGCAGTGCCGCGCCGTATCCTTTTCGGGCGTTAAGTGATCGAAGTGACTCGTCACGACGTCCTCCTGGATATCCTGAATATGATTGGTAGATCTTGTTCGTCAACTTCTTCTCACGAGTTACAAGCTTCGAAGCGTTATTGATTGTGACTTTAACATCAGAAAGTTTGTTCGGAGTATAGTCTGCGCGCATTTTACCCATAAGTGCTTTTGCGGCTTCTGCCGCAACGCGACCTAATGCTTTGCCTGCAGCGTCAATCGTGTGTGAGTCTTTCATATTATTTAACAAATTCGATTCGAGCTTGTTCACCAACGCGTTTACCGACCTGCCCAAGGCGCACGATTCGCGTGTACCCACCGGCTCGCTTTTCATAGCGCTTAGCAAAAATGTCGTGAAGCTTCTTGACTGCCTCCGGTGACCCAAGGCGCGTTGAAACGAGACGTCGAGAAACCACTGACCCTGCTTTACTTGTGGTAATCAATTTTTCAACAAACGGACGAAGTTCTTTAGCCTTTGCGATGGTCGTTACTATTGACTCATGCAAAACAAGGGATCGAGCGAGAGATCTTAACAATGCCGTACGCTGACCCTTCTCACGGTGCAACTTTCTGTGTGCCTTGTGGTGCCTCATGGAATTACTGTGTTCGGAGTGTGAGGCCGAGATTTGAAAGTGCGCGTTTGATGTCCTGAAGACCTTTTTGTCCCAAACCTTCAATTGCGAGAAGATCATCCTCTCGCTTTCGTACAAGACCACCCACGGTGCGAATTGAAGCGTTGTCGAGCGCGTCTTCCACGCGCTGCGGAAGACTAAGTTCAGTTATGCGAGTCTTGAGCATTTCAGAATCCATAAGAGCACTCTTGTCTTCTCGAGCGCCTCGCATATCCATAGTCGACATGTCTGGTGCTTCCTCTTCTTTGAATCCTACGATAGCCTTAAGCTGATGAATCATTGTTTCAATGGCCTTTTCAAGTGCTTCTTTAGCGCCAAGCGTGCCGTCGGTCTCGATAACAATTCGAAGACGGTTAAAATCGGTCCGGTCTCCAACTCGCATGTTTTCAACTTCGTAGTTAACCCGTCGGATTGGTGAGAAAATGGCGTCGAGTGCGATAGTGCCGATGTCAACACGATCTTTCTGATGCTGTTCCTTAGGAATATACCCAAGACCGCGTTCAGCGCGAAGTTCGAATTCAAGATTGGACTTGCCTGTAATTTCGCAAATCTTCTGCTCTGGATTGAGAATTTCAACTTGTCCCGGAAGCTTTAGATCAGCAGCAGTCACAACCTTTGGTCCTTTGACATCGAGCGTTATTGTCTGTGGCTCATCAGTTAAGATCTTGAAGCGAACCTTTCGAATATTGAGCAAGATTGTGACGACGTCTTCCTTGACGCCTTCGATTGTAGAAAATTCATGAGCGACGCCAGGAATTTTGATGTGTGTTACCGCTGCTCCGGGCAAAGATGACAAGATGATTCTTCGGAGTGAGTTGCCGAGGGTGTACCCATATCCAGGGTACAGGCCGTCTATTTCATAGGTGCCGCCTCGCTCTGATTCAGCGACGACTCGTGGCTTCGATGGCAATGCGATGTTGTAGTCAGACATAAAAATAATGCGAGGGGTTGATAAAAAGGCCAATAATTATAACACTATCTGCTGTAAAACTCAAACACGGTAGGATAATCCAATCCCGTTTCGACAAGATTGTACTGGGGTTCTCCGGTAACTTCTGCGGCAAGTAAATTAATATCAACAGAAACCCATTGTGGAATTGCGCGGGTATCGTTCTTTTCCGTAAGTGAGGCAAAAAGCGTGCTCATTCGAGAACCTTCCCGAACGGTAATTTTATCGCCTTTTTTAAGCTGGTACGAAGGGGTCGTAATACGAGTTCCATTTATAAGTATGTGTCCGTGAGAAACCATTTGTCGACCTGCGCGACGAGTTGCAGCGAGACCCGCGCGATATACGGCGGTGTCTGCGCGCATTTCTAACACTTTGTGTAGTTCTTTAGAGGGGTCTTTCTTAACGTATGCCGCTTTTGCGTAGTTTGAAAGTTGCTTTTCAGACAGGCCGTAGGTAAAGCGCACACGCTGCTTCTCAAGGAGCTGTCGGCCATAATCAGAACCTCCACCTCGAGGGCTGCGACGTTTTGTAGAGTTTGCCTCACGAAGTGCAAATTTTTGAGTCT
>JAYTPG010000014.1:0-10888 GCA_043747375.1 Candidatus Kaiserbacteria bacterium
GGCACTTGCCGAGTGACACGGTGTTCACTCACGAACCCGGCGGTGCGCCACGTGCTGAAAAGATCCGAGCAATATTGAAAGAGGGAGATGGGCAGGCAGTTGACCCGCTCGCAGATTTTTTTCTCTTTTGGGCAGCGCGCGCCGAACATGTTGCGACCCGAATCCGACCGGCGCTTTCCGAGGGAAAAATAGTCGTCTCCGATCGATTTGATTCATCGACCTATGCCATGCAAGTGATTGGCGAGCAAAAAGAAGACCTAGAATCCTTTTTCTGGGAGTGCCGCAAGGCAACACTGGAGGGTGCGACACCTGATTGTTACATTATTCTTGACGCAGATGCGAGCATAACGGAAAAGCGTCGCGCCAAAAGAGTCCCATATGAGGATCGTTTTGACGATCGAAATGCCGAGTACCAGGCTCGTATTCGAGAAGGGTATAAAGAGTTTGCCAAGAAAGTTGGCGGGAGTGTGATTGACGCCGGACGAACTCCCAAAGAAGTAGATGCTGACATTGTTAATTATATTCAAAGATTTATAGAAAAGTGAAGGTCTTCGATAGGGTAAATTGCGATTTTAAGCCAAAAATAGGCTCGTTTTTTAACGGCGACTCTCGCTTGATTGAGCCGTGTTGGATAAGTATGATCTTCTTCCGCCCGTGCTCAAATTCGCAGTTCGAAGTACAATCAATGAAACATGGCAATTCCAGACGACATAAAATTAGCGCTCTCGAATAGTCTGGCGGAGTGTGGCATCACGTTCTCGCCCGAGCAGGTTCCGCTTGAACACCCAGCAACTCTCGAGCACGGGGATTATTCTTCTAGCGTAGCTCTCGCAAAGGCCAAAGAGTCGGGCTTGAACCCGCGAGCGCTTGCAGAGCAGATTTCACAAAACATCGGTAGCGTTTCCGGCGTAGAAAAGATAGAAATTGCGGGGCCCGGATTCATCAATTTTTCGCTTACTTCGGCAGTCTTTGCCAGCACCATACAAGATGCGAGAGGCGAGGGGTGGGGGCAAGGTGACGTGAACAAAGGAAAAAAGATAATGGTTGAATACACCGATCCGAATCCATTCAAGGAATTTCATATTGGTCACTTAATGAGTAATGCAATTGGCGAATCCATTTCGCGACTTCTTGAATTTTCAGGAGGTGAAATCAAGCGGGCGAATTATCAGGGAGATGTGGGCCCGCATGTTGCGAAAGCAATTTGGGGGAAGATCCAGTTGAAAGATGCGACATGGGGAGAGGCGTATGTGCATGGCGCGGCGGAGTATGAAAATCACAAAGATGAAATTGAGAAAATAAATAAACATGTATACGAAAAAGACGACTCAGAAATAAATACGCTCTATGAGACTGGCCGCACAGAGTCACTCGAAGAGTTTGAAAAGATATACAAAATTCTCGGCACGAAATTTGATTACTACTTTTTTGAAAGCGACACCGCTCCACGTGGCGTAGGTATTGTGCGTGCCCATCCAGAAGTTTTTGTAGAAAGTGACGGTGCCGTTGTATATAAAGGTGAGGATGAAGGACTTCACACACGAGTTTTCGTCACCTCGCGAGGTTTGCCGACTTACGAAGCCAAAGAGCTTGGACTGGCACAACTAAAGGGCGAGATCTGGGGATTCGATCAATCCATCACGATTACTGCAAATGAACAAAGCGATTATTTTCAAGTGGTGCTCGCCGCGATGCACAAAGTTTTGCCTGCCGTGGCGTTTCGCATCGAACACATTTCGCACGGCATGATGCGTTTTGCCGATGGAAAAATGTCTTCGCGCACAGGAAATGTCATCACGGGCACATCGCTTCTTCTTGATTTAACCGATGCGGCAAAAATGCGTGCGGGGGAAAGTCGGGCCGAGAATTCTGAAAAATTGGCCGAGCAAGTTGCGGTTGCGGCAATCAAATACCAAATACTCAAACAAGGGAGCGGCAAAGATATTGTTTTTGATCGAGAGAAAGCACTTTCGCTCGAAGGGGACTCCGGCCCCTACTTGCAGTACGCTCTCGCGCGCACGTGTGCGATTTTAGCAAAAGCGCATGATTTGGGGGTGTTAGGGAAACCAGACGTGGCGATGAATCCGAACGTGGTTACGAAACTCGTGTACCGATTTCCTGAAATTGTCGCATATGCCGCAAGCAAACGAGAACCACATTTACTTACGACCTATCTCACGGAACTCGCCGCTGCGTTTAATGGCTGGTATGCTCAAGAGCAAATCCTCGACGGGAAACCATCGGCAGCGCACAAGGTCGCGCTCGTGGGTGCAGTTCAAGCGACCTTAAGAAACGGCCTCTGGCTTTTGGGAATTCCAGCGCCAGAAAAAATGTAGTGTGGTAAAATCGCCCTTCTTATGACCCAAGAGGAGGCACTCATAATTCTCAAGCTCGGCGTCAATGTGTTTCTTACGGGTGAGCCGGGTAGCGGGAAGACCCACACCATCAATCAATATATTTCATGGTTGCGGGAGCGAAGCGTCGAGCCTGCGGTCACGGCGTCGACGGGAATAGCGGCGACGCATGTTGGTGGAATGACCATTCATTCGTGGAGTGGTATCGGCATAAAAAAGAGATTGAATGATTGGGATGTAGAGCAGATTGCGAGTCGCGAAAAAACGGCGCAACGTATTTTGGAAGCGAAAGTTTTAATCATTGATGAAATATCGATGCTCGATGCGGACACGCTCGAAAGTGTTGATAAGGTTTTACGCACCCTGAGGCGCTCAGTATTACAAGAGGAGCAGCCATTCGGCGGACTCCAGGTGATTTTTGTCGGAGACTTTTTTCAGCTCCCGCCGGTGTCGCGTGGAGAACAAGCTCATTTCGCATTTGAATCCGAGGCCTGGAAAGCCGCCAATCCTGTTGTTTGTTATCTCTCCGAACAGCATCGTCAGGCGGACGGCAGATTCGCCGATGTCCTAACTGCGGTTCGTCGCGGCGAGGTAGATGATGAGCATTACGAAACTCTAAAAAGTCGCATGAATCTTCCGGGGAAGGGAGACGCCACGAGACTCCACACCCATAACGCAGAAGCCGATCGAATAAATGACGAATCTCTCGCCAAAGTAGAAGGCAAGGCGAAAGTGTATGAAATGACTTCGAGAGGAGCAAAGACGCTTGTCGACGCGCTCAAACAGAACTGTCTTTCACCCGAGCGCCTTACCCTAAAAGAAGGTGCGCGCGTTATGTTTACGCGGAACAATTTTGAAGAAGGGTACGTGAACGGCACACTTGGAGAAGTGGTTGAGTTCGCATCAAGCGGTTATCCAATCGTTAAGATTCGGGGAGGCAGGCGCATAGAGCCGGGGCTCGGAGAATGGAGCATTGTCGACGGGCCAAAAATTTTGGCGCAAATAAAACAAATCCCGCTTCGCTTGGCATGGGCGATAACGGTGCACAAAAGTCAGGGCATGTCGCTCGACGCCGCCGTCATCGACCTTTCCAATGCATTCGAGTTTGGCCAAGGATATGTGGCGCTCTCGCGTGTGAGAACGCTAGAAGGGCTTTTTCTCGAAGGATTTAATAATAGGGCGCTGCTACTTCATCCGGCCGTTGTTGAGCAGGACGCATTTTTTAGAGCGCGTTCGGAAGCGGCGCGAAGACGAATTTCAACAATTCCGAAAGACGAAAGACAGGCGCTAGAAAAGAATTTTCTCCGAGCGATTAAGGCAAAAGAGCCTAATCCAAAAAATGGACATCCGACGTCCATAAATTCGAAGGAGGGCGAGGGGGCTTCAGAAAAGCTAGCGAAAACTCCTGAAAAATATCCTAATGTCGGAAAGCCGTGGAGCAAAGACGACGACACACGCCTTACGGAAATGTTTAATGAGGAGATGCAAAATGCACGAATCGCGAAGTATTTCGGACGCAAACCAAGTGCTATTCGAGCACGCCTCGCGCACCTTGGCCTCATTCCCGATGAGTGGAAAGGCAAAAAGAAGTCGGATTAAAACAGGTGCAGTCGGAGGTTAATCCGACTGCTCCCTACGGCACCTACTCTTTCTTTTCGGTGTCGCGAGGTGGTTGCGGTAATCGTGGCGGTTGCTCATCGCTGTCGCTGGAGTGCAAGACGCCATGCTTCCAGGGATAGAATCGGTCTTCCTTGGTTGCATCGGCATTTCTCTGCATTGATTCGCGATCAAGTCTGAGCTGCTTGTCATGATGAGACATAGTGCTCTCCTTGTCTTTTTTGCCGCACCTCGTTCTCACAAAGAGAACGGCTCTTTGGAATATACACCCGAACTTAGTCGCATGCTACGATGCCTAAATGTCTGAAGAAATGAAGAAAAGCGACGTCGCCAACCGCGAGGAAGCTACGCTCGCATTTTGGAAAGAGCGCGATATTTTCCAACAATCTGTAGAAAAAGAGCCCACAAAGGGCGAATTCGTGTTTTTCGATGGTCCTCCATTTGCGACGGGGACGCCGCACTACGGGCACTTACTCCAGAGTGCCGTAAAAGACGCGATTCCACGATACAAGACCATGCAGGGTTTTCGAGTAAAGCGTCAGTGGGGTTGGGACTGCCACGGGCTTCCAATAGAAAACATTGTCGAAAAAGAAATTGGCTCGAAATCGAAAAAAGATATTTTGGCGATGGGCGTAAAGAAATTTAACGATCTCTGCCGAGAGAGGATTTTCACTTTCATTCATGAGTGGGAACGAATTATTCCTCGGTTCGGTCGTTGGGCCGATATGGAAAAGCCATATCGAACGATGGATTTCGAATACATGCAGAGCGAATGGTGGGCGTTCAAAACTCTTTTTGAAAAAGGACTTATCTACGAAGATTATCGCTCGATGCACATTTGTCCGCGATGCGAGACGACGCTTAGTCAAGGCGAAGTCGCAGAAGGGTATAAAGATATAAAAGACTTGTCGGTGACGGTGAAGTTTAAATTAAAAAGTCCTGAGAAAATCGGATTGAGTGGAGATGTGTACCTGCTTGCGTGGACGACTACGCCTTGGACTTTGCCAGGAAATGTGGCACTTGCTGTGAGAAAAGATATTGAATACGTCGCCTGGTCCGACAAGGCCGAGCACGGCACGGAAACATACATTGTTGCGGGAAAACGTTTTAATGAAATGGGAATTCAAGCAACCACACTCAATGTCTTACTTCCAGGACGGAGCCTCGTGGATCTCGAATACGAGCCACTTTTCGACACCTACGCAAAAGACGAAAAGCTAAAGAATCGAGAGCGAGGTTGGGAAGTATACGCGGCGGATTTTGTGACTACGGACACGGGAACGGGGATAGTGCACATTGCTCCTGCGTTTGGTGCGGATGATATGGCGCTTGGGAAAAAAGAGAATTTACCTTTTGTTCAGCATGTTGGCATCGATGGAATTTTTAAGTCGGAAGTAACGGAATTTCCAGGACTCGATTTGAAGCCGCGAGCAAAAGATAAACCAGAAGAAATTCGTGAAGCGGATTTAACCATCGTTCGTCACCTGGAAGAAAGAGGATTGGTTTTCGAACACAAAAAATATTCTCACTCATATCCACACTGTTGGCGATGTGACACCGCGCTTCTCAACTACGCGACAGGATCGTGGTTTGTTGCGGTAGAAAAAATAAAACCTCAGCTTTTGGAAACAGCCGAAAAGATTCATTGGTCGCCGGAACATATTAAAGAAGGGAGATTTGGCCAGTGGCTTCTGGGAGCGCGCGACTGGTCTATTTCACGTCAGAGATTCTGGGCGAATACGATTCCCGTGTGGCGATGCGAAAAATGCAAAGCGCAGAAAGTATTTGGTTCTGCCGAAGAGCTCGCACAGACAAGCGGGACTCTTGTTACAGATCTCCATAAAGATGTTGTCGATACCGTCGAATTCACATGCGATTGCGGGGCGCACATGAAGCGTGTGCCCGACGTGCTCGATACGTGGTTTGATTCGGGCTCGGTTCCCTTTGCGGCGAAGTCATATGGTACTGCGGCAAAGGCACGTGGCGAGAAAATCACACCCGCCGATTTTCTCGCCGAGGCGCAAGACCAAACGAGGGCCTGGTTTTACTATCAGCACGTGCTCGTCGGCGCGCTCTTTGGCATGGAAGCCTTTAAAAACTGCATTGTGACGGGCATTGTTCTCGCAGAAGACGGCAAGAAAATGTCAAAAAAGTTGCAAAATTACCCTGACCCTGCACTCATGATCGATAAATACGGCGCAGATGCGATGCGTTTCTACATGCTTAGCTCCCCGGTGACGCGGGCAGAGAATCTTTCGTTTTCTGAAAAAGGCGTCGACGAAATAGTAAAAAAGAATCTTGGGCGCCTCACCAATGTCCTCGCGTTTTATAAGTTATATGCGGACGGGACCGTTCGCGATTGGAAAAGCGAAAACGTGCTCGATCGCTGGATTCTTGCGCGACTCGATCAACTTGTTCACGAAGCTACGGACGGGTATGAAAAGTATGCAATGGATGAAGCGGTGCGACCCGTAATCGCTTTTATCGATGACTTGTCGGTATGGTATTTACGAAGAAGCCGCGACCGATTTAAAACTGACGACGAAGATAAAAAGGCGGCACTCGCGACTATGCGGTATGTGCTGCACGCCCTCGCGCGTGTTCTTGCTCCTTCAATGCCATTTATTGCCGAGCATCTCTTTCAAGAGATTCGTGAAGAAGAGGATGAAGAGAGTGTACATCTTTCGATGTGGCCCGAACCGCTCGCGACGGCCAACTTTTTTGCGCGTCTCTTAGGGCAGGGAGCTTCAAACGAGGATCTGTTAAAAGCGATGGAAAAAGCGCGCGCTATTGTGACCCAAGCACTCGAAGCTCGGGAAAAAGCAGGGATTCGTATTCGGCAACCGCTTCCACTGCTTACCATTCCAGAATCATCGGGCCTCGCTGATGCCTATTTGCGTATCGTCGCAGAAGAGCTCAATGTAAAAAAAGTAGAACAGACTGGCATGACCATTGTGCTCGATACTGTAATTAGCGAAGAGCTGAGGGAAGAGGGTTTGGTGCGCGACACTATCCGTGCAATACAGGCGGCGCGCAAGGAAAATAATTTACAGAAACGCGAGGCGAGTACGTATAAGGCTCACGTTTCTGCGGATGACAGAAAGGTAATCGAGAAATATAAGAAACAAATTGAAACGGAAACGGGTTCGATTATCGAATTTTCGTAGTATGTATCAAAAATATTCTACCGACGCATTGGTGCTCGGAAGCAGGGAACAGGGAGAGGCGGACCGGACGTACTTGTTTTACACGTATGATTTCGGGCTTGTCCGAGCGCGGGCGTCGGCGGTGCGAAGTGAGAAATCGAAGATGCGATATGCACTTCAAAATTATTCTTTGGTAACACTTTCTCTCGTCAAAGGAAAGCGAGGGTGGCGCGCGGCCGGCGCCAGTTCTTTGCAGGGCGTTGCCACGACGTCTAGCCCGCGCGGCGTGAGTGCATTTGCACGTATTGCGGAGTTAACAGAGCGGCTCGTGCAAGGTGAAGGAGAAAATCGATATTTGTTCGAGACGTTAAAAGAAGCGCATGGCGCACTTCTTGGTGGTGGAGAAGCGTTGCCCACGATCGAGATTATGTGTGTGGCGCGCGTCCTCTTTGCGCTTGGATATATTTCTGCCGAAGCTCTGGGTACGGCTATATTTACTCATACCGACTACGCGCTCGAGCACGTGAATGAAGCTGAGGGGTTAAAAGAAAAACTCCTCTATTCAATCAATCGTGCCATCTCCGAAACCCACCTATAAGACCAATGATATAATTTTTGGATGACTGCATTTCCGGGACCAGATAACGAAAAAGAACACATTGAACGGCTTCGTCAGGCGATGTACTCACGCGATCTCTCAGAAAAACTGAAAGCGCGCGAGAGGCGTGGACTTGCGGACACTCACACGAATGTCGGCGAAGATTGGAAACGACCAGAACCCGAGATGCAACCAATGCTCGTAGCACCGCGACGCATTGGGTGGGGACGCCAGGCATTTTTCTGGATCTTTGGAGTCGCCCTCGTTTTCTTCATGGGCGCAGGCGGATTTTTCCTTTACTATTTCTTTTTCGGCGGAGGTGCCGTTCCCGCATCGCCTGAAAACATTTCTATTGCCATGTCGGGGCCGGCCCAGCTTGCGGGAGGAGAGCCCACAGAACTTCAAATTGCAGTCACGAACAGCAACAAAGTCCCGCTTGAATCTGCGGAACTTGTATTGCATTACCCTCCGGGCACGCGCCCCCCCGGAGTTCCCGCGAAATCATCTCAACTTGAACCATGTTCAGGCACTAATGTCTCAGACACCGCACTCAATCTTTCCGAACAAAGAATTTGTCTCGGCACCATAGAGCCAGGTGGCGTGCGACAGGGAACAGTCTCTGCGATTTTTGTCGGCACCGAAGGTGCTCGTGAAAATGTGAAGGCAGAACTCGAATATCATGTGCAAGGCTCCAATTCAATATTTGTTGCCTCCAGTGCGTACACTCTCAATTTCACCTCAGCCCCGCTCGCCGTTTCGGTAGATGGAAATACACAGAGCATCTCCGGCCAAGCAGCCCTCTTTAAGGTGACGGTTTCTTCAAATTCTGCCGCACCCATAAAAGATGTGCTGCTTTCAATGGAATCTCCGTTTGGTTTTAAACAAACTTCGGCAACGCCAGCTACGTTTGCAGCGGGTCTCTGGGCACTGGGCGATTTTGGCCCCGGAGAAAAAAAGACGGTAACGATTGGCGGCGTACTGACGGGTGAGGCAGGGGATGAGCGCGTATTTCATTTTGTGAGTGGCACCCGGAAAGACATAAAAAATAAGTCTGTCGACACGCCGCTTTCTTCGGTCACATTCCACTCGTCGATCTCGCAACCATTTCTTCAGCTTGCGCTTGCAGTGAATGATGTGGGCGGGAATACCGTAACCGTTTCTCCGGGAGAAAAAGTAAGTGTGTCGATCGCGTACCAAAACAATTTGCCGACCGCGATTCAAAATGTTGTCATTGTTGCAAAGGTGAATGGGCTCGAGATTGACGGCTCGACCGTAAAATCTGTCGATGGTTTTTTCCGCTCTTCGGACGGTGCGATGTTTTGGGATAAGACGACGACGAACGGCGTGCTGGCGGCGCTTTCCCCAGGACAAAAAGGTGTTGTGACGTTTTCGTTCCAAATGCCGACGAGCGATATGCTTGCGCATGTTACGAACCCTCGAATCGATTTGTCCGTAAATGCCGCGGGTAATCGCGTTTCAGAAACGGGAGTTCCACAAGTGCTGCAGTCTACTGCACGAGGTGTTATTTCTCTTGCCAGCGATCTCGCTCTTGTTGCTCAGGGTTTGTATTACAGCAATCCATTTGGTTCCACGGGTCCTATGCCGCCGAAGGCAGGGACGGAGACTACCTACGCGATGGTGTTTACCGTCACAAACACAACGAACAAAATTTCAGAGGCGACACTAACAGCTGAACTGCCCCCATACGTGCGCTGGGTGGGCATCTATAGCCCCGCTTCCGAGAAGATAACGTTCAATCAGTTAAATGGCACCATCACATGGCACTTGGGAGACGTTGCGCCAGGCGTCGGCGTCGGTGCAAGTCAGCCCCGTCAAGCAGCCATTGCCGTCGGATTCACACCTTCTTCTTCGCAGATCGGTCAGCAACCCACGTTGCTACATAACATTAATTTGAATGGTGTCGACGCATCTTCGACGGACCCGATTTCAAGGCATGTGGACGATCTGACCACAAATCTGACCAAAGTGTCCCAGTCTTCGCCCTCGGTCTCTACGGTAGGAGACGCAGGCTTCAATATAAATGGCGCGACGGTAGTAAAATAGCTGCCCGGAAAATGGTGCCCATTTTCCGGGCAGCTATTTACTGCTACACTCCTTTACATGCCGGAAGCAAATGTGATGGAAAAGATTGTCTCACTATGCAAAAGACGCGGGTTTATTTTCCCCGGTTCTGAAATTTATGGCGGTCTTGCAGGCACCTGGGACTACGGTCCTTTTGGAGTAGAACTAAAAAATAATGTAAAGAATTTATGGTGGCGGATGTTTGTTCAAGACCGAGACGACATGGTTGGCCTCGACGCCGCGATTTTAATGAATCCGAAAGCCTGGGAGGCGAGCGGTCATATTTCAGGTTTTTCTGATCCTCTTATTGAGTGCAAGAAATGCAAACGTCGATTTCGAGCCGACCAAGTAGATGGTGCGTGTCCCGATTGTGGTGGTGCATTTGGCCCTGTTCGCCAATTCAACATGATGTTTAAGACGGCAGTTGGTGCAACCGAAGACGCTGAGTCTGTTTCGTATCTGCGACCTGAAACGGCGGCCGGGATTTTCGTTAATTTTAAAAACGTTGTTGACTCGCTTCATCCAAAATTGCCGTTTGGTATCGCGCAAATCGGAAAGGCGTTTCGAAACGAAATTGCACCTCGTGATTTTATTTTCCGTTCTCGAGAGTTCGAGCAAATGGAAATCGAATATTTCGTCCGTCCAAACGAATGGGAAGAAGCTTTTGAAGAATGGCGAACAAATGTGCACGCCTTTAATCAGGCAGTCGGCATTTCATCGGACGCGGTCTACGAGCTCGAAGTTGGTGCAGAAGACTTGGCGCACTACTCCAAGCGAACAATCGATTTCGAATTTGATTTTCCATTTGGCCGCAAAGAGCTTTTTGGTCTCGCGTATCGAACGGATTTCGATCTTTCCGCGCACGCGATTTCTTCTCGTCAAAATCTCAGTATTATTGATAAAGAAGGGGAGTCGCCAGTCGTTCCGCACGTCATTGAGCCTTCGTTTGGTATCGACCGCGCGGTCCTCGCCATTTTAACGAGCGCGTACACCGAAGACCAACTGGGTGGTGAAACTCGTACCTATCTCAAATTTACCCCCGCCGTAGCGCCCATAAAGGCAGCCGTATTTCCGCTTTTGAAAAACAAACC
>JAYTPG010000015.1:0-12922 GCA_043747375.1 Candidatus Kaiserbacteria bacterium
GTTTGTTTCCCCCATGGCTCGTCTTTCCGCGTGACCGATGATAGCGTACGCAGCTTTTGCATCTCTCGCTTGCGTAAACGACGTCTCTCCCGTATGCGCGCCGTGCGACTCCTGATACCCATTTTGGATAGCAAAAGAAATACCGCCTCTATATTTGGTAGAAATGTCTCTGAGGAAGATTGCGGGAGACGCTACGATGACCTGCACTTTTTTTGCCTTTTCCGCTGCCTTTTTCGTCGCATCAAAAAGTTTCTTTGCATCTTTCCACGACTCGGGATTCATCTTCCAGTTGGCGACAAGGATTGCGCGCATGCCCGCGATTGTAGCATGTTCCCCTTTCTCCGCATCTCTTCAAAGATTCAGAAAAAATAAGTCTCGAACATGCTAGAATTTTGATGTTGATCCGCTCACATGAATTACGCCCGTCACACGCACAGGGGTTTTACACTTATTGAAGTGCTGGTTTCGATTTTAATTCTTGGAGCGATGCTCGTGTTCTATACTTCCTCTTTCTCAGCAACAAAATTAACAAGGGATGCTCAGCGAAAAGATGTCGCTCTACGCGTTATCGAACAGAAACTCGAAGAGCTGAGGGCCCTCACCTACGCGGGCCTCCCTGCGAGCGGCACATTTTCTGATCCGCTCCTAACATCACTGCCGAACGGAATTGCGTCAACTACCATATCTACCTACAACGCAGCCATAAAAAAAGCCACGGTGGGAGTTTCCTGGATTGAGGGCAGTAGCACCCTTCGATACATCGAGTCAACGACCCTTATCACACAGGTTGGCGGCCTATGAGGTTCAAAACATTTTCGGATAGGAAAAGGGCTTTTACGATAATCGAAGTGCTCGTCGTCATTGCCATATTTTCCATCGTGATGATGGCGGTTCTTGAGCTGTATTTAAATTTTTATAAAACATATGCAATTCAAAATGCGATCATCAATAACTCATACTCCGCGGGCGCCATACTGAATGAAACAGCAAACCTTGTGCATCAGGCCAATACCATTGTGACGTCAAAAGTATTCTCAGGATCGTCGTACACGACCAGTTCCTCAACGCTCATTCTGGAAATACCTTCAATCACCAGTTCTGGCGACGTCGTATCAGGAAAATATGATTACGCGGTTATGTATTTCGCCAGCACCAGTCTTTACCGCATGCTATCTGCGGACGCGGCAAGTTCACGCACATCTGGGACAAAACTCTTGAGCAACGTCGTAAATTCATTTTCTTTTACCTTTAACAGCGGCACACCAAGTCTCGCCACTCGCGTTATTGTCGACCTCATTACACAGTCTATTGTTAAGCAACAGACGCTCCAGACTCATCTCACGGGAACGGTATACTTACGAAATCATTAGTATGCGAAAAACATCTCACGGGTATGTGCTCCTCACCTCTCTGGTCTTCATGAGTATTTTGCTCGTTATTTCAGCAGGCCTCATCACCTACACCACGTCATACTCGCGTTCGGAGCGAAAAACCGTTGCCGCGTCTCAAGCGCTCGCGCTCGCCGAAGCTGGAATTGATAAAGCCATTTATCAACTCAACCAAAACGCAAATTACACCGGCGAGGCTGATACTGCCGTCGGCAATGGGACGTTCACGATCTCGGTCTCATCGATTGACGGCTCAAGCAAAAGAATAACTTCCACCGGTTATATCCCCAACGACACCAGCCCCATTGCGGTGCGCACCGTTAAGGTCACGACCAGCGTCAATACGTCGCTCATCGCATTCAGCTACGGCGTGCAAGCGGGGCAAGGCGGCTTCAACATGGACAACGGCTCGCAAATTAATGGCAATCTCTTCGCCAATGGCAACGTCACGGGAAGCGGGATCATTACGGGGGATGCAACCGTCGCCAGCAACGCCGACCCCTTTGTCGATCAACAATTTGTGACATCTAACGCCAGTACCAGTGTCGGCGACGTGAGCAACCGCTCAGATATTGCCGAATCATTTACAAGCGCAACATCGACCGCACTCAATAAAGTCAGTTTGTACCTAAAAAAGACCGGCAGTCCCAGTGATATCGTGATAAAGATTGTCTCTGATAGTAGCGGCAGTCCCTCAAAAACAGTGCTCGCGAGCGGAACACTCTCAGCGTCAGGCGTTACCGGATCGTTTAATTTTATTGATGTGCTCTTGAGCCCGTCCCCGACGCTCGCCGTGGGCACTACCTATTGGATAATTGCCGATGCCACGGTAAATGCGAGTAACTACTACGCTTGGGGGTCAGACAACGGGCAGAGCTATTCCGGCGGCACCGGCAAATCATCAAGTAATTGGAACGCGGCAAGCCCCGTATGGACGGCTCTCAATCAAGACCTGAATTTCAAGACCTGGACGGGTGGTTCTTTTGCATCGCTCTCCGGCGTAACCGTTAACGGAAACGCTTGGGCGCATTCGCTTTCTAGCTGTTCAATTGGCGGTAATGCAACCTATCAAACGATCTCTGGTTGCAGTGTGGGCGGTGCACAAATTCCTTCGTCGACCGACGCAGACCAAGCGCCATTTGCTATCTCTGATGCGCAAATATATGAATGGGAAGACATAGCCACCGCTGGCGGAACACTCGCGGGACCTTATACAGTTACCGGTACCCAAACGCTAGGGCCAAAAAAGATAAATGGCAATCTTACAGTTTCGAATAATGCGACCCTCAAAATCGCCGGTCCTATTTGGGTAAGTGGCAATGTCACCATGAGCAACAACGCAAGCTTTATAGTCGACTCAAGTACCGGAAACAGCGGGGCTATTCTTATCGCTCACAACCGCACGGCCACATCTACAAGCGGCATCGTGACCCTTTCGAACAATTTTATAGCGAGCGGCAATGGTAACCCCAATAGTTATCCGATGATTATTTCGATGAGTTCAAGTGCCACCGCACTTCAACTTCAAAACAATGCCGCGAGCATCATCTTTTTTGTTCCCTATGGCACCATTACTCTCGCAAACAATTCGGGCGCAAACGCACTTACCGCATACAAAATACAGATGAATAACAACTCTACTATTACGTATCAGAGCGGTCTCCAGAACGCGAGCTTCTCGAACGGCCCCGGCGGTTCCTGGGCGGTCGTGCCTGGCAGTTACGTCATCTCACAATAACGCGTTACCTTATACGCCTTGAGATATTTGATAAATCGGCGTAATCATCGAGATGGCGAAAAATCCGACCACGACACCGATGAATAACATGAGGAATGGTTCTATGATGGTTGTCATGTTTTTCGTTTTTCTATCCACTTCGATTTCATAATACTCAGCCAACTGCTTCATCATTTGAGATGTCTGCCCTGTCTCTTCACCAACCGACATCATTTCTCCTACGAAAACCGGGAAAAGTTTCTCGTTTTTCACAAACGTTTCTGAAAGAGCATGACCTTGTCGCACATTTTCCTTGGCTTCTTTCAGTACATCTTGAAAATATGAATTTTGTACCACCTCTCCGGTAATTTCGAGCGCGGCGAGCACATCGACCCCCGCAGTTAAAAGAGTGGCCAGAGTTCGCGCCGTGCGCGCAGCGTTAACTTCTTTCACCATCTCATTAATGAGTGGCGTATGAAGGAAGATAAATTCTTTTGCGCGCATGCCAAATTTTGTCTTTCCTCCGAAGTAGAAAAAGAGGCCGGACCCGAGAACAATCAAAATCGCAAGCAGTGTATTTTGCGAAAGAAAATTACTGAGACCGACCACGAAGCGTGTCGAGAGAGGTAATTTGCTGCCCATTTCTTCGAATGTTTTAGAGAGCGTTGGGACGACGGCGACCATCATAACTGCGCCGATGCCAAAAATGGCAACGAGAATGATCATCGGATAAATGAGTGCCCCCTTCACCTTCTTCTTTAAATCGGAACTTCGTTCAATCTGATCGGCAGTCGTTAACAGCGAAGAAGCGAGATCTCCGCCCTCTTCACCCGCTCGAACCATGGCGACCATGAGCTTAGAAAACACTCTTGGATATTTTAAAAAAGCTTCATGCAATGTTTTCCCGTGACGCACTTCTGTTCCCACATCTTCGACAACAGTGCGCAGTCGATCGCTTTTCGTCTGGCGCTCGATGACCGCGATCGCACGCGAAAGCGGGAGACCTGCTTTCAGCATAGATCCAAGATTTCTCGCAAGGAGGATCTTTTCCTGCTCCTTTACGGAACCAATCTTTCCGCTCCAATACCTGAAGTTAAGATATTTGCTTCCCGCCGTCTCTTCTTTAAATGAAATAAGATGCGCCCCCTCCCTTCGTATGGTTTCGTACAATTCGAAACGATCATTCGCGTCGGCTGCGCCGTTATAAATTTCTCCATTTGTTTTTTCCGCCGTGTATCGAAACTTTGCCACAGGACTAAAGTATAAACCACAAATGCCTCGTTACTCCGTGATGACCCGCAACACATCTTCAATACTGGTAACCCCTTGGGCAGCTTTGTAAATTCCGTCTTCACTCATCTTGAGCATTCCCTCGTCATGCGCCTGTTTTTCAATTTCGATATCGGTCGCATTTTTCATCATCAACTCTTTGATGGCACTACTTACTGACAAAACTTCGTATATTCCAAGCCGGCCGCTGTAGCCGGACGGAGTAAGCCCGTTTTCTTTTGCTTTATAAAATGACAAATCTTTCCATGTTGAGTCCTTCTCAACAGCTTTTCCCTCTTTGAGGGCCCGTAAAACCGCGCCAACATCAACAAGACTTTCTAGGCGGGCCTGCTCATCACGCGTCAGATCATGCTGAATTTTGTCCGCCGCAAGTTTTCGAATGAGTCTTTGGCCAATCACCACGCGCAACGTCGAAACAAGAAGAAATGGCTCGATCCCCATGTCGAGAAGGCGAGGAATAGCTCCCGCGGCGGTATTGGTGTGTAACGTGGAAAGCACAAGGTGGCCCGTAAGGGCGGCGTTGATTGCGAGGGACGCCGTTTCTTTGTCGCGAATTTCTCCCACCATCACAATGTCGGGGTCCTGACGAACCAGACTGCGGAGACCATTAGCAAATGTGAAACCAATTTCGGGACGCACCTGCGTTTGGTTCACCCGCGCCATCTGATATTCGATAGGGTCCTCAATCGTAGAAATATTTACGTTCGGTGTGTTTACGATATCAAGGAGCGTGTAGAGCGTGGTAGATTTTCCCGCACCCGTCGGTCCGCATGAAAGAACAAGGCCGGTCGTTTTTCGCATGGCGTCGTGCACACGCTCAAGAGCGGGTCCATGAAAGCCAATCGATTCTAGCGTGAAGCCTGCAATATTTTCTCGAAGCAGACGCATAACGATTTTCTCACCGTAATACGTCGGAAGAACTGATACACGGAAACTTACTTTCTCTCCACTTCCTTCTGCCGTGAATCGGCCGTCTTGCGGCAAGCGATGTTCATCAAGACGCATGTTAGCCAAAACCTTGAGACGGGCAGTCACTGCTGCCGCGGCATGCTTAGGCAACTCCATCGCGTCATGCAAAATACCGTCGATTCGATACCGAATGAGAAGCGTGCTCTCCATCGGTTCAATATGAATATCACTCGCACCTTGTGCGTTTGCATGTCGAAGTAAGGTGTCCACAATGCGCACCGCGGATGAGCCTTCCGCAATTTTTTCGAGGTCTTCCGCAGCGTTTCCCGCCGCAACGCCCGACGCTTGCAGCGCCTCCGTTTCGCGTTTTATAACGTCGCCAAGATTATCTTTTAAACCTTGTTGATACAGCTTGAGAGCGGCTTTCACTGAAGCAACGTCGGTAAGACGAGCGAGTACTTTAAGATGTGTCTTCTTTTTTATGAAATCGATTGCGGCAAGGTCGTCCGTGTCGAGCATCGCCACTTCGAGCTCGTTCCCTTTGTGGGCATAGGCAATAATATTGTTGCGTCGAGCGATCGGTTCTGGCAGTAAACTCAATGTTTCCAAGGGAATCGGCGTGCCAACAAGAGAAACAAACGGTATCCCAAGAATATATGCATATGTCCGGCGCAACTCATCTTCACCGATCGCATTTCGCGCGGTCAACACTTCGCCTACCGACTTATTCGTCTCTTTCGCTTCTTTTTCGGCGGCGTCAAAATCTTTTTGAGAAACAAGCCCCGCATCGGCAAGAAATGTTTTTAAATGTGTGTCGGCAATGTACATAGTCGATCTCTTCAAGCTGCAAGTTTCTGCGTCTCAAAAACTCACACGTGCTGAAATTATAGCATCCGCACATGCTACCGATCTACCAGATTATGGAATATGTTGACTCGGTGATGTTTATTTTTTGTCGTAATGTGCCTTGAGAAACGGCTTGAGTATTTCCATTTTTCTCTGATCGAAATTTCTCCGACGACTGCCTTTAAAGCTGGTCGCAGCAAGTGAGCAAAGAACTTTTTCCCTCGCGAGACTATTTTCTAACGTCATAAATTGCTTAAGTGCGTCAAGAATATGATTTGCGTTAATGTGCGAAACGATACGCTTACATGTCGCTTCATCCTGCACAGAAATATTGAGGTCCGGTTCACCGTCAATGCCGTTGGGATGCCTTTCACTTTCAGTAGCTTGAACAATTATCTCATTTGCGGCACGACGCTTCTCCGTTAGGGATTTAATGACCTCCGCAATGAAGTCGGCCTCACTTCCCAGCTCCACATAATGTGCGGTGAGCAGTCTCGATGCCTCATCATGGTCACCAGATTCGATTTTTCTCCAAATTTGCCAGCCCGGTATCAGACCCTCAGACGCTGCTTCAAATTTCTTTTCCATATCTATAATGATTTATATTATCTCTCTCAGGGTACTATACTGGGAGGAATGAGAACACTGTCGTGGGAAGAGATCGAGAGCGCCACTGAAATGCTTGCGCAAAGCGTAATTTCAACCGATTTCAAACCCGAGATTCTATTTGGTATCACTCTTGGCGGTCTCATCCCACTTACGCTTTTAGCGAAAAAACTAAAGATTAAAGACGTTCTTTCCATCTACGCACATTCCTATGACAAAGATACAAAGAAAGATTTAGAAATCAAGTATCCGCCGAACGCGGACCTTAGAGGAAAACGAGTGCTGTTAGTCGACGAAATCGCCGACTCGGGGGACACTCTTCGTGCGGTCTCAAAAATTCTCTCCGAAGAATACGGGGCAGTTCTCAAAACCGCCGTCATTGTGCGGAAAAATGCCTGCACCTTTCCAACCGACTTCTCAGTCATTTTGACTGATGATTGGATAGTGTTCCCGTGGGAAAAAGCTGAGTAAATTTACTCTACCTGCCTCGATACATTTCTACTCCTTGGTCAGGGGCTCAGAGTCCGACGGGAAGCTTTCCGGATTGGTAAAACACGTCGATCGGCATGCCGCCGCGCGGAAACCAATATCCTCCAATCCGTAGCCACACGGGATTCAATTCTTTTTCAAGCCGTTTTGCTATATCGACGGTACACGCCTCGTGGAAGACAGCATGATTTCTAAAAGAAAAGAAGAAGAGCTTGAGCGATTTACTTTCACCGAGTTTTTTGGGGAACGTACTCAATAACGAGATGCGCAAAATATGGTTGTCCCGTCACAGCAGAGCGATGTAAATTCCGGACACGTGAAGCGAACTAAATATTTCTTATCAAGATGTGAGTTCGGAACGGTTTCTAAAACTGCTTCTTGCGGACTCGCAGAGACTTGCGCGGCTTTACCAAGATGATTAAGTTATATTTTTCTCTTTTCATCGCCACCTTATACCATTCGTATGATGCGGCTCGTTAATGTCATTTGAAGCGCTGATCCATTCGGAAAACATGCTTTTGCAGCCCAAAATCGATTTGACATCCCTTTTAAAGGGAGTATAATTCCTTTATTGATTCCGGCTGTGGCCGGAATTTTTGTTGGAACAGAGCCACATTCTGGGCCAACCAATAGAAAATTAGACACTAACATCACAATATATGGCACTCTTTGATCTAAAAGCACTCAACTCCGCTTTTGATGAACTTCAGCAAGAACGCGGCATTACACGTGAAAGCGTCATTGACGCCCTCGAAACCGCTATCGCCGCCGCATATCGCCGTGAATACGGCAAGCGCGGCCAAATTATTCGCGCAACTATTAGCCCTGAAAGTGGCGATGTCGAATTTCGACAGGCGAAGATCGTGGTTGACGATACTCTTGTCCGAAAAGATACCGAGGAAGCGGGTGACGACGATCACCGCTCACGATTCAATCCTGAGCAGCACATCATGCTCGAGGACGCTAAGCGCATCAAAAAAGACGTCCAGCTCGACGAAGAAATCTCATTCCCTCTCGAAACCCAGGAAGATTTCGGCCGAATTGCTGCGCAGGCAGCAAAGCAGGTGATCATGCAAAAAGTTCGCGAGGCAGAGCGCACCTCTATTATAGAAGAGTACGGCGAGCGCGAGGGCCAAATCGTAACGGGCCATGTCCAACGTTTTGAGCGCGGCAACCTCTTTATTGACCTCGGTCGCGCAACCGCTATTTTGCCGTACGACGAACAGATTCCAGGCGAGAGATACCGACAAGGTGAGCGTGTTCGCGCACTCCTTCTTCGCGTAGACGAAGGTGTTCGAGGTACATTCATTCGCCTTTCTCGTTCTCATCCGAAATTCCTCACCAAGCTTTTTGAAGCAGAAGTGCCAGAAATGGCTTCAGGCGTCGTTGAAACAAGGGCTATTGTTCGTGAGCCGGGCAGTCGCGCAAAGATCGCGGTTGTATCGAAAGATGAACACGTTGACCCGGTTGGTTCGCTCGTAGGCCAGCGCGGCGTTCGCGTTGCGGTCGTCACCTCCGAACTCGGCGGAGAAAAGATTGATGTCATTGAGTGGTCGCAAAACGCCGCTGACTTTGTAAAAGAGGCACTCAAGCCAGCTCAAATCCTCGCCGTTAAAATCTTTGAGGACGAGAGTCGCGCTGAAGTACAGGTTGCCGAAGACCAACAATCTCTCGCAATTGGCCGCGGCGGACAAAACGTCCGACTTGCCGCACGCCTCACCGGCTGGAAAATCGACATCCGAAGTGCTGGTGGCGCGCCGAACGAAGGAGGAGATGAAAAAGTTGCTGCATTAGCTGAGGCTGCTAGGAAGGAGCTGGCCGCTGAAGCAAAAGCAGAGATTGAAACTCCCGAAGAAGCCGCGAAAGAATCTGAGGAGCTCGCAAATCCAAATGGAAATGAAGACCGCGATATTGCGTCCCCAAAAGTAGAGGAACAGACGGAATAAATCTGACCGAACAGTCAGAAAACGGCGGGATTTTCGTCCCGCCGTTTTCACATATGCACGTCATGGTTGCGCTCCGCGCAATTTCTATTACACTTTCCTCCATGAACTTGTGGCACGATGTCCCGCTCGGTGAAAACGCACCTGAAGAGATCAATGTGATTATTGAGATCTCGAAGGGCTCGAACAACAAATACGAAATCGATAAGGCGACTGGCCTTATTAAACTCGACCGCGCCAATTACTCTGCAGCTGCATTTCCTTACGACTACGGCTTTGCTCCGCAAACACTGTGGGAAGACGGCGATGCGCTTGATGTCATCGTACTTACCACCTATCCACTGCAGACGGGCATTCTTGTTAGTGTCCGCCCAGTCGCAGTCATCGAAATGATAGATAGTGGCGAATCAGATTTCAAAATAATCGGCGTGCCGACCGCAGACAAACGCTGGGATGACGTGCAGGATTTAAGGGACATAAACAAGCATTCATTGAAAGAATTCCAGCATTTCATGGAAACCTATAAAGCTCTGAAGGGCGGACCAGCACCCGTTGAAATAAGTGGCATCAAAGGAAAAAGTGAGGCGCTTTCGGCTATAAAGAAATCAGTCGAGCTCTACAAAGACAAGTTCAAGTAAGTCTCTTTCCTCGGGTATCCACACCCATTTCCGAAGAAAGACGAAATATGGCCGGTGCTATAATGCGCAATATGCCTCCCGTACATTCTACGCCTACCAACCCGATCGTCTCACCAAAAGAGCCTGCCGGCCCGATTATTGGAATCGCCATTATTGTACTCCTCCTCATTGTTGGAGGATTTTATTTCTGGGGTGCAAAAATCAACAAACAAAAACCGCACAATGATCTGCCGTATATGCCAGGAGGCGCACCCACCACGTCTTAAATAGCAAAAACATTAACAATAACAACTTGCGACATGAATGAGAGTGGGCCAAAAGATGACGGAAGGGAGCGCTTTCTTGGGCTCGCTACCCATTGGACGATGAGCAATGAAGATCTCCCAACATATCTCGAGAATATTAGGGCTCGCGCGGCTGCCTTTGATGAAATAGGTGTTGACAGAATCGCTAAAAGAGAGAATTGGGTATTGTCTCGCATTGAGTCTTTTAAAGAAAAGTATGCAAAATTGCTAGAGACTTACCCGAACGATCCCGCAAAACGCGCCGAAAGACTCGATATTTCGCTTTTGTCACTTGAGAGCGCTCGTCGTAATCTGGAAGATGCGCACAAAGAGCTGATGAAATTACGACAACAGTTATACGAAACAGAAGAGTCAATATTTAAACGAGCACCTGCCCTTCGAGACCGCGGGCAATAAATACCGTGAGACTGGATACTGTTCGTTTTTCTGGTAAACTCGCGCGATGGGTGAGGCCACAAATGTAAAAATTACCCGCGACGAAGAGCGCTGGGAGCTTGAGGTAAGGGCCGAAATACCGGCCGACGTCCTTGCGAAATACCGGGCTGAGGCACTTAAAGAAGTTGCCGCGGACGCAAAAATCGATGGCTTTCGACCGGGGAAAGCACCAGAAAATATCGTTCTCGAGCGCGTCGGAGAATCGGCAATTCTAGAACACGCGGCCGAACACGCGGTTAAACATGTGCTTCCAGAAATATTCGCAAAAGAACAAGCAAATATTGTTGACACCCCGCGCGTTTCCATTGAACCTCCAAAGACGGGGGAGCCACTCAAATTCATCGCACGCGCGCCTCTCGCCCCCGAAGTAAAACTTCCTGACTACAAAGAAATTGCGGCAATAAAAAACGGGAAAAAAGTGAAAATAACGGTAACTCAAATTGAGCACGACGAAACCCTTACGCATTTGAAACGCGAAAGAGCAAGAATCGGCCATATCGAGGCAGGAAAAGACCCCGAAGAAGCGTCCGCTGAGGCGAAAAAAATCGCCGACAAGGACCTCGCACCACTCGACGAAGAATTCGTTAAGTCTCTCGGATACGAGAGCCTTGAGGTTTTCTCGGATTCTGTGCGCACAAATCTGCAAAATGAAAAAGATCTCCGCGAAACAGAAAAACATCGCGCCGCATTGCTCGATGAGCTCGTAAAAGCTTCGACGATCAAATACCCTGCAATTCTTCGCGATTACGAGCTCGATGACATGGAGGCTCGCATGGGTAGTGATTTGGAGCGCATGGGGACCACGGTCGAGAAATATCTCGCCAGTGTAAAAAAGACTCGCGAGGAATTGCGAAAAGAATGGGAAAAGCCGGCAGACGAACGCGCAAAGGTTCGTCTCGTACTCGGTGAAATCGCGCGAACTGAGAAGATTGAGTCTGATTCGGAAAAAGTTGAGAAAGAAATCGAGCGCGCCAAAAAAGGCTACCCTCAGGCCGACGATTCCCTCTTGCGCGCGCACATCACGCACGCTCTCAAAAACGAAGCCGTGATCACCTGGCTCGAGGCGCAAAAATAGATTGCGGGGCTTGCCCCAAATAACATGAAAGACATTACATTCCCCATCAGAATCAATGCGTATCTTGCACATAAAAATCTTTGCACCCGCAGAGAAGCCGATACCTTGATTGCCACAGGCAAGGTGCTTCTCAACGGTCTAACGGCCCGTCTCGGGGATAAAGTTCAGAAAGACGACGCGGTGAAGATACTTTTCCGAACTAAGAAATACCGCTATTTTGCCTATAACAAACCACGCGGCATCATCACCCATTCTCCTGCTGAGGACGAGCGCGACATCCGACAATCAATCCCCATTGTAGGAGTCTTCCCTATCGGCCGACTCGATAAAGACTCGAGCGGTCTCATTATTTTGACCGATGACGGACGCATCACCGACAAACTTCTCAATCCCGACCATGAGCATGAAAAAGAGTATGTCGTGAAGACAAAAGAAACGCTTCCCGAGAATTTTAAAACAAAGATGGAGCCGGGCGTAAACATCGAAGGCTACGACACTAAGCCCTGCATCGTGCATGTCTTCGGGCCAAAGAAATTTTCAATCGCGCTCACTGAGGGCAAAAAACATCAAATTCGCCGGATGTGCGCCGCACTCGGCCTCGCAATCGCCGACCTCGAGCGCACCCGAGTGATGAACATCCGCCTCGGTAATTTGGGAAGTGGTAAACACCGAGAAATCAAAGGTGTGGAGCTTTCAGCTTTTCTAAAATCGCTTGGTATTTAAAAATCCATAGCGGACTCAATCCACAGTCAAGTGCGTGGTACGGTGCTCACCTAGGCCGCACGACTCTGCATTGCCTGATCTGGCGTATCTCCTCGCCCTTGTACCCGTGTGACTCTTAGCTCTTTATCTGCGACATATGTCCCCCCTGCCGTATGCGATCCCACTCGCGCCATTACCCCTCTCAAAATTCCAGCCTCTAGAGTTTCATCGGGTTTAAGTCCATTTTTCGCAAGAGCATAGAGCACCACCTTCGCGTCATTAGCATCCCACTCATCATTCTTGGTTACTGTATTTGCGATTCTCTCAATCTCGGAGGTTACTAACCTTAACAACCCTTCATTTATAACCTCAGTCCCCTCTCTATTATTAGCAGAGCTCTCAGGCATCTTTTCGTTCATACCAAAATATATAGTGATCTTATAAAATACATACCCTGATTGTACCTGGCTTGCCTTTTTTGCCAAATCGAGCACTTCGTCGATTCTAATTTGTTTCACAAATTCCGGAACGTGAGAAACGAGAATCATGGCGCCTTCGTATTCGCTTAGTGCTTTTGCA
>JAYTPG010000016.1:0-10102 GCA_043747375.1 Candidatus Kaiserbacteria bacterium
GCCTGCGTCGCAAAACTCATATCCATCACACTTGCGGGGTGACCTTCGGCGGCAGCGAGATTTACGAGGCGGCCCTCAGCCAAAATATTAATTCGATTCGTGCCAATAGTGTACTCGTCTACATTTGGCCTAACGCCCATCCTAGAGTTCGAGGCAACTCGTTTAAGCGACACGAGATCAATTTCAACGTCGAAGTGCCCAGAATTACAAACGATGACGCCATCTTTCATATTCTTAAAGTGCTCCTCGCGAATGACGTGCTTATTTCCAGTAACGGTACAGAAGATGTCGCCGATACTTGCAGCATCTTTCATTGGCATGACACGAAAGCCATCCATTGCCGCTTCGAGTGCTTTTACGGAATCTATTTCGGTGACTACAACATTTGCCCCCGCCCCACGTGCACGCATGGCCAGCCCCTTTCCACACCACCCATATCCGAGGACTACAAAAGTCTTGCCGGCGATCAATGTGTCTGTGGCACGGATGATTCCATCGAGTGTCGACTGGCCCGTTCCGTATCTATTATCGAACATGTTTTTTGTTTTGGCGTCATTAACGGCAACGACGGGCATTTTGAGTGCGCCGTCTCTGTGCATTGCGCGCAAGCGAATGACGCCTGTCGTTGTTTCCTCTGTTCCACCACACATGGTTTCAAGAAGCTGAGGATGTTTTCTATGAATTGTCGTGACGAGATCCGCACCGTCGTCCATGGTAAGCGTCGGTTTTTTTGAGATTAGAGTTTCAATGTGTTCAAAAAATTCTTCGGTCGTCTCTCCCTTTTTTGCAAATGTAGCAATGCCATATTCTTCATTCAGCGCGGCAACCACATCGTCTTGAGTTGAAAGTGGATTAGATGCGGCAAGGTAGATTTCTGCGCCTCCCGCTTTCAGAGCGCGAACCAAGTTCGCGGTCTCACAGGTTACGTGGAGTACGGCCGCAAGCACTTTGCCGTGCAGGGGTAACTCTTTTGCGAATTGCTCCCGCACTTGTCGCAAAACCGGCATATCGTTCTCAGCCCACTCGATTCGCTTTTTTCCTTTTTCTATTAATGCAGAACTGGTTGTATCTGATGACATCGCGACATCATACTATGTATCGTAGCTGCTTTCCACATTTGTTTATTTTTTCTTTCCCTGCGCTTGCGCGACTTCGAATTCGACCGCTTTTCTTAATTTATTATCGACGACAAGACCACGCATGCTCAACCAATCTTTCCAAACGCTAGTCGCAGCATACTTATCACGTGAACCCGGTTTTTTGAAAATGAAACCCTGATCTAGTAAATCATTGAAGATTTGTTCCTGAGTCATGTGGGTAAATTCCACGTCCATAGAAGCCGCAGAAGCATGTTGGAGAAACCAACGTTTCTCAAACCCTCCGAGCAGTCGGGTCGCAATTACGACATCTTTTCTAAGTGCGTAGACAGCATCGCTCGCTAAGCCTGTATGGGGCTTACGCTTTGTGTCCACAAATTGGAGTTCGAATGAACGCTCTCTCCAGGCTCGGCGTGGCACATTTAGATCGCCGTTCGGCGGCACCATCATCTTTCCGTTTATTTGAAGAACAGCAAAACTCGGATCAGATTTCGGGTTTGATTCGGGATCAATCTGAAGTCCACGCGCACCCTTAGTGTTTTTTAAATCCGAAAAAAGTGCGTCAAATTCCGACTGATTCATCACGCCTTTATTCGCAATTTTCTGAGCATCCCAGTTGAACTGAAGTTTATAAAACTCGACAATTCTCTTAGCAACTCCGTGTCGTCTTCCGTCGAATTTAAATCTCATTGCGACCTCATCTTTATATGCCTCTTTTGCGTTCGATTGTGCTTTTGATAAGAATTTTCTCATGATGCTTTCCCATGATTTGTCTCGGATTTCAAACACTACATCAAATGGTTCAGCCCCGACACCGCTCAACACGCCGCGAACCTCGCCATTTTCGGACGAGAACGGCTTCACAAATACAAGTGGCATATTTTTGTTTTCAGGTCGCGGCACCGTCGTTATACTTTGAAGTAGATCTGTCTCTTTTTCTAACTGATCGGCATATCTGGTCCCCAGCTCGATTGCTGCAATCGCACCTTTAATCAGCGCGCAATACGCAAGATGTCTGTCAAGCCCGCCCTCGCCCGAAGAAAAAACGGAGACTTTTTTTAACAATCCAAGTAGTTCCGACCAAGAGTTCACACGAGCATTGGCGACCTCTGCAGTAAGAGGTAGGCCTAGTTTTTCTCGTATAAACTTGCTTGAAAGAGAAAGAGCGGTATTTATTCTTTGATAATTCTTCTCCGCCGCCTCCGCTATCTTTGGGTCGGGGCTGGAAACATCAAGCTCATTGACAGAAACCTTGAGCTGGGTGGCGACAGCGCGCTTAAGTTGGTCATCGGTAAGGCCGTCCGCTAACGTCCGTAAATCGACAACCGTTGCCGTAGTTCCCTGTTCGGAGACTCCCGCTTCAGAGAAAATGAGTCGCATAAAGAGGTCGTATGCAACAGTGCTCTTATCAAAAAGAGCTTCTTTATCGACGTGAGAAGATAGTGTTAATCCTTCGCTCTTGCCTCGCGCCTCAGGTGCCATTCACACATTCTAGCATTGGAGATATTTTGTAAGAAATGACAAACGCCAATCACTTACTCACCGCCAACCCCGACTTTCCTATCATTATTTTAAGTTCAGACTGATTCTTGGGCATGCGATTTATGTCGACGTGCCCCACCACGCTTATTTCAATGTCTTTACAAAGCCCCATCACGAGCGCTGGATTTCTCTGTTTACCACCGAGACTTACGGTATCGTATTTATCAAAAAGAATGTCGACTTGATTTCGCTTTCTCGGATGCATCGAGTCTCCTATTACTCGGTAGCCGATCAAAGCCTCCACAAGACCAATCCCGCAATTCACGGAAGACGTCGCGTGCGTTACCGCAATCACTGTACCAAACGGAAGCTCTTCCTTGAGGTCGATAGATCGAGCAGCCATTACGTCCGGGTCCGAATAGGCGCCGCTCGCAGTTGTAAACGGATCTCCATCGGTCTGCTCCGGCACGGCGTTATACGCCGTCATGGAGACGGAATATTTCTCATATGTTTGCACCTGGAGGCTCTCTGTCTTCAACAGGGTGTCCGCCGTCATTCCACCGACCCCACTAAAAACAAAAAAGCCCGTTAGGGCAGTACTTAGCATTGATGTCATTGAATGTAAAGATTTACACCCTTACATGCGTAATGATAGCACATCCCAACTCATTTGTCAAGCTTCAATATGGCTCTATAGAGCCATATAAAAGTGAATAAATTTGACTTTCTTACAGTTTAATGTACTAATTTCCGATAGGCCCTCCGCTGTTCGGAGGCCGGAAAGGACGGCGCAAATGGCTAAAAAGCCACGAAGCGGCAATAGCGACACCAGTCGCCGGAGAGCTTTGAAAAAGCTTGTGCAGACCCTGGGTAAAATGCGTAAAAAAACCAAGGACGAGCAGGATACGCTCTTTACCGCGTTGGTCGAGGCTCTTGATGATTACGGAAAAGCATTATCTGCGCTTCGTAATAATCAATATTCAATCAGCGTATTTTTAAAGACGTTTCTTCGAATTCTTGAGACCTCAGATCTTCCAAAGAGAGAGGTTTCTGTGATTCGAAGATTGATTCAGTTCGCCGATGAAGATATGTTCTCTGCCGAAACATTGGCAGAAGGAGCATTGCAACGGTCACTTCAAAGTCTGCAAGAAATATCGCGACTTTTAAAAAAATAATGTCGCGAGCCGTGCTTTATTACAACCCGCTTCACCAGCGGGTTCTTTTTAGTGTGCAGATACTTTAACGAAATTTCGCGAACCTTCGCACGTAAAGTATCTCCCCTATTATTGCAAATTGCGTTAACAAAACTGAGGCTGGATACATTAAATTGATTAACGAATAACTTCCCATAGAAAACATAGACAGGGAGTGTTTAACGGCGTCTACATACATAGATCCCAATGATTCACTGCGTGGAGCGTACCAAGTCTTTCGCATTGTTGGGAAAAATGCAATCAGATCAATACCTGTCGCAAGAATAACTGACCATAATACGCTTTTCGCTACAAGCCAGGGCAAAATCGCCACCAATGCAAGGACCAAACATACTTTGTCAACATTCGTAATGTCTGTGGTGCCGTATCCTCCCTTTAGTGAAAGTAGAAATGTGAAAATAGTTACCAGTGCCGCTACTCCTGTTGCCCATGACCCAGGTCCCCCGCCAGAGACCGATTGCCCAAAGAAAGCTATGGTCGTGACAATGCCCCAAATAAGCCACGTGTACGTGTGAGGTTTGGTGTTTCCACGAAAAATATCGCGAATGTACAGAAACGAACTGAAGAGAGCGAGAACCGCGGCGACGGCACCAAGAATTACTTTTATATCCACGCGCTAATTATAGTCTATTAATCTCCATCGAGCTTACCGCCGAACATTAGAAACTATACCGGTATTATTTCTAAAAAGCTGTATAGATACCTCCGAAGCAAAGTATACGAATGGGGAGAAGAAGAAACCAACCAAAAATTCAGTTGCGTAAGAAACTATTCTTTTTTATGAATCCTTCATAAATTGTGACCTTAACGATACCAGACTCAAAACTCCTCATCTAAAGCCTTTTAGAAATTGCAAATTTGGACACGGTTTCCACAACGGACAAGAAGCAACTACTCTTCAGAAAAATATCGAACCCGTATTCTATCGACACCAAAGGTGATATAGGGGTCGCTGACGTTATTAGAATGGACGGAGTCTAGCAATTTAACAATTTCTTCCCCTCGAAATGGAGCGGTCTCAGCGTATGTGTTTATTCTCATACTGTTTCTAAAATTTGTTATTGCTTCTTGCGTTGGTTTTTGTCCGTGCTCAAGGTATGTGTCGTCCGCGTCTAGATGGTCATACAAGTCACCTGCCGAAGGACATATATCGTTTACCCCTACGATTATAGTTTGGTATGCTCCTGGATTTCCAAAATAGAGTGACTCATAAGCAAAAGAATTCGCCGTCGCCCCGGAAATGAACAACTTTAAATCCCCCACCTCTTTCTTTAGAAATTGCGAAAAAGTTGAAGAATTGAGGAAAAGTTGAGGGGCCAAGAAATTCTCAACTAATTCATGCCCAAACGCATCTTTACCCTCATATGTACCACCCATTGAAAAGACGGGTCTATGTAGGATTACAGGCGTATTGCCGCAGTACGTAATGGCCCAGTATATTACTTCGCTATCCTTCTTCTCAACTAACGTCTGAATATATGCGTCTTTGTAACTAAAAACATACTCCGTGAACTTCGAACTGACATCGCGTTGTAAGATTTGTGGGCCAAGGTACTTTTTGAAATATTCAATGTCTTGTCCTGCGGCAAGTTTCTTTATTTGATTGGAAATATTATCAGCAACAAAAACATTGTCGGATAAATACTGTTTAATATTCAACCCGAATGTACCAATAGTAATAAATGCCCCCAACACTAGAGCAATCAGTGCCATCGTTCTGATGTAGGGATTTTTCTCAAGTTTATCGATTACACTTTTCATAAGTGGTGTTCAAAACTTAGGGCGAGTTTTAAGTCCCTCGAAAACACGTGAAACTGTCGGTCGCAAAACCCACATATCAAAACCCCATTTTTCTTGTGGCGGGTGTGGATAAAATCGCTCATACGCATGTGAGTGAATCATTATGTGACCCTACGGGGAATCGAACCCCGATTTAATCCTTGAGAAGGATCCGTCCTAACCGTTAGACGATAGGGCCGTCGAAATGAATATAGCACGTCGAGTTTGTCCTTGAAAAGTCCATTCTTTCGGTGCGTAGTAGCTATTAGCGGAGATCTTTTTTTCAAGTTTCCCAAGCCGACGCGTTGGAGTTTTTATGCACATGCGTTAGCGTGCCCGCAAAAAATCCTTATACTTACCCTATGCCCCAAAATCCATACATTAATGCCGTCGCGGCGTCTGCATACATTTGCGGCATCGCACTTCTTTTTCGGTTTCTTCACGATGTCCGAGGAAACACCCCAGACTCATTTCTTGACCCTATCGGGGCTCTCTCCCTCCTTGTATTTTCGGTCGCCACGATGGCATTTCTCTTTTTTTACTATCCAGTCGTACTACTTTTTGAGCAAAAACGCACCGAGGCTGTCACTTTTTTTCTTAAAACTCTCGGCACCTTTGGTGGCATAACACTACTAGTGTTTATTACACTGAGTCTGCTGTGAATCTATTACCTGTCCGGCGGAATCTGATAGTAATTAATTATATATTTGGCGAGATCGATGAAAGGATGCGCGAGAGAAGCTGACGCATATTGCACTCCATGCGGCTCAACCGTGAAAAGAAAAACGATAAATTTCGGATCGTGTGCGGGAAAGTAGCCAAAAAATGAGTGCAGATAGCGATCGGCATAGTATCCGCCGCCGCCAGGAATTCCGATTTGCGCGGTACCTGTTTTCGCAGCAATAGAGTAATGATCTTGTTTCAATTCGCCATGTAAAAGCGCGGTGTCGAATACTTTTACAAGCATATTTGTCACGATTTCAGCACTGTCTTGCTTAAATACGCGACGTCCCTCTGGGAAGGAAATGCTTCTTGTTAATCCTGAATCATATTTAATTCCGGTAACAACATGCGGGCTTGGAAGTACACCGCCGTTCGCAAGTGTCGAAAGTGCACGCGTCATCTCGATTGGCGAAACGGCGATGCCTTGGCCAAAAGACGCCGTGTCGTAATCGATGTCTGACCCTGTTTGAAGCGACGCAATATTCCCGAGCACCTCATCGGGCAAATCAACTTCTGTTTTTTCACCGAAACCTAAGCTTGAAACATATTTAGAGAATTTTTCGTGACCCATTTGTCCCACGACGAAAGAGACGCCGAGGTTAAGCGACTGGTTTAATATTTCCTGCATGGGAACGATGCCGCGTGCTTTAAAATCGAAGTTACAGACTTTTTTTCCACTTACAGAAATACAACCAGTGTCGTTATAGGTAGTGTGAAGCGATACCGCGCCTGAATCCATTCCCGCTGCCATAGTCAGCGGCTTCATAATCGAACCCATCTCATATCTGCCTTCAACAAGTGAGTTTGAAAATACCGAGTGATCTGACACCAGGTTGTATGTGTTGGGATCAAAATTTGGTGTAAGCGCCATGGCGATGATTTTTCCTGTTTTTGGGTCCATAACAATGCCGCCTGACAGCTTGGAGCTGTATGTTTCCATGACTTTTGAAAGTACGTCGCCCAGCTGTCGCTCTACCGCCGGCTCTATTGAAGTAATAATGCTCCCCTGCTGGGCTCGAGGATCGGTGGAGAGAATCGCTTGCGCATTTGCAAATATTTCCGCGAATGGATTCATTTGAGCACCGTCCGTTTTTTGAACAAGCGTGTCGTTATAATATTTTTCTAACCCATACACGCCCGTTTTTTTATCGCCTTTATAACCAACAAATCCAACGGCTTGTGATGCAAGTTCGTGCGCAGGATAAAACCGCCACTGATCTTGAACGAGCATGACTCCAGGAATCTTCTTTGCGCGTATCGCCTTCCCTGCATCATCTGAAATTCGAAATGCTACTTCCTCGTACGGATCACCTTTTTTTGCGACGCTGGCAAAAAACCTTTGTTGATCCATCGGCGTAAGAGCGCTAAGCGCCGTAAAAGTTGCTTGAGGGTTTTCTATATCTTTAGGCGTGATGGCGAGCCGCCACCCTGTCTGCATCACTGCCGCGGCCACCGCGTTTCCTGTTTTATCGGTAAAGAAAATATTGCCGCGCGCGCCCGTGTCTTGTTCTGCGGAAACATATTGTCCCATCGCGTCAGCGACATATTCTTGGCCGTGAACAATCTGAACAAAATAGAGGCGCAATACTAAAAGCAAGCCTGTCAGCACGAAGCCACCGCCCAGAACTCTAATGCGCGTTTGCGAGGTATCAGATCTCATTACTGTATGATTCCACCGCTCCAACTTCGGAAAGTCGATACACGTAGCTCTTTTCTTTTACGGGGGCAAGGCCAAGACGCGAGCCAGATTCCCGCGAAATGCCTTCTGAAAGCGAAAAGTAGTGTTGTTCGAGAGAGCCGATAGTACTTTCGAGTGAAGAAGACTTCTGGGTTGCCTCGCGTTGGCCGATGACATTTAAAACCGAAGCAGACACGAGATACACGTATGCCGCAAGAAGAACGCCGAGCAAAACAAAAAGGCTCTGCATGACCGCATGTTCATATGGATATTCGAACGCTAGTGCAGCTACTTTTTTATGTAAATGAATTGAAATTTTTTCCATAGTTTATTTTGTGATGACACGAAGCTTCGCACTTCTGGCGCGAGGATTTTGTTGGAGTTCTTGTTCAGACGGAATGATCGGTTTTTTCGTAACACGAGTGCCCTGTCCATTTTTCTCTTTTTCTGCGAAGAAACGCTTTACAAGGCGGTCTTCGATGCTGTGAAAGGAAATAACGGCAATCTTTCCACCGGGATTCAGAATGTCCCACGTGTTCAGAAGCGCTTCTTGAATCGCACCGAGCTCATCGTTGACGGCAATGCGGAGAGCTTGGAACGTCCTCGTTGCCGGATGAATGCGACCTCTTCGATAAAAATTAGGAACCGCGCTCTTGATGATTTCCGAAAGTTGCAACGATGTTCTAATCGGATTCTTCGCTCGACTTTCGACGATCGCCTTTGCGATTCTTCGCGAGTGCCTCTCTTCTCCCCAGCCGTAAATGATGTCTGCGATGGATTCTTCGCCCCAATCATTCACAATTAATGATGCCGTGATCGCGTGCACGCCCGAGTCTTTCGCATAGGTCATGCCAAGCGGCTCATCCTTTAGAAAAGAAAATCCTCGCTTTGCTTCAAGCTGAAAACTGCTCCATCCAAGATCAAAAAGTGCGCTATCGACGCTCTCTATACCTTTTTCTTTGAGTGCGCTCTTAATCGTTCGAAAATTCGCTTGAATTAATTCAACGCGACATTTCGAGTCTTCGAGCTTCGATGTTGCTCTCTGAATAGCGTCTGTATCGAGATCAAACCCAATGAAGATTCCTTTCGGACCCAGTTTATTTACAATAGTGTGTGCATGCCCCGCACCTCCGAGTGTCGCATCTACGACAACGTCATTCTTTTTAATTTCCAACAATTCTATTGCTTCATGTAAAAGAACAGAAACATGGGCCTCGTTATTTTGAGGCTTCATCGGTGCATCGTGTGACGACACCGGGTCGCTGGAGGATTGGATAGGTCGCGTGCGCATGACGTTATGCAAATCCTCCAGCAGCCCGAAGTAATCAATTCCTTATAAAACTCCGATTTCTCCGAGTTTTTCCGACATCGCATCGGCCTGATTTACGATGCGAGCCTTGTAGCTCTTCCACTTCTCGACATCCCAGACTTCGATTCGATCGGACACACCTGCAAAGACGACGGTCTTTGAAAGTCCCGCGAACTCTTTTTGATGATCTGGAAGCAAGATTCTTCCGGCAGAATCGACCTCGACTTCTGCTGCCCCTGAAAGCATGAATCTATTGAATCCGCGCGTGTCCGCTTGCGCAAAGGAAAGTGATTGCAATTTCGCAGCCACCTTCTCCCAGCTTTTTCGCGGATACACAAAGAGACAATTATCGAGACCTCGTGTCGTGATTATTTTTTTTCCGAGGCCGGCACGGAATTGTTTCGGGAGACTCACCCGCTTTTTTTCATCCAATGTGTGTTCGTACTCTCCGATAAACATATTCCATTTAATTTCCCACTATTTCCCACTGCTTTGTAATGTAACACCACTATACCCCACAGCAAGACAGTTATCCACACAAAATAACATCAGGAATCGTGTGTGAAAAAATACAAGTGCTCCGCCCTCAAGCACCTCAGCTATTTTGTGCGAATGTGGTACATTATTTGGAATGGTTTCGATTCTAAAGAGCGTTACCCCGCAAATAATTGAAGAGGTGCGTGAGGAAATGCGGGTGCGAAAAACGTCAAAATTCATCCTCCTGTTTTCGATGGGGTCACAATTTGATCATCTAATAGTGCAGCAGTTGGCAAAACTCGGTGTTTATTGCCTTGTTGCCGACCCCTCGACCGTAACGGCG
>JAYTPG010000017.1:0-5804 GCA_043747375.1 Candidatus Kaiserbacteria bacterium
GTCTACTTCACCCGCCTTTGCGATTGGTGGGCCAAATACGACGAGTGCAGGTAATGTGATGATTGGTACTACCACGGCGACTACTACAACTCTTGCGATTGAATCGAACCAACCAACAGGATCAAACGTGCTCATGCTCGCAGGCAGTAGCGGTACCGGTAAGTGTTACTACCGCGTCGGCGGCACGACTATCGTATGTTCTTCTGATGCGCGTTTGAAACATAATGTTACTGATGTTGGCCCAACGCTTTCGAAATTAATGCAATTGCGTCCTGTTAACTTCAATTGGAATGCTGAAATCGGCACATCAACACAAACTCACTTAGGGTTTATTGCGCAAGAAGTCCTCCCGCTATTCCCGCAGGTAGTGAACATTGATGAATACGGAATGCTTGCCATTGGATACGCTGACATGGTTCCAATTCTCACAGGCTCAATTCAAGATGTGAATCGAAGGTTCGAAGCTATCGCAACTACATCAACTTCCACTATTGGAATGGCAGTTACGGCAGGCACTACTACGGATGCGACCTCAACCGATGCCGTCATATGGGGTCATAATTTCTTCTCTAATCTCTTTGCTCGAATCGTAGAATGGTTCGCAAATGCGACAAACGGCATCGGCAAATTCTTCGCTGGCGAAGTCCACACCAAGACGATCTGTGTCGGTGAGGCGGGTAGCGAAACGTGTCTCACCAAGGCCGAGCTTGATGCCTTGATTGCGAACGCTGCGAAGGGTGCGGCAGGGGCCAGTACTCCAGCGGGCGGTTCTTCAGGCGGATCGGGAGGAGGAACGCCTCCGGCACCGGGTCCAATTCCTGCTACGTCAACCCCGCAAATCCAAGTAAACGGCAAAAATCCGGCCACTATTAATGTAGGTGACACCTACGCCGACCTCGGGGCCACAATCACCGGCCCTTCAGAGGACCTCAATCTAGGTATTACGGCTTCGGTCGATGGGGGAGCCTCAACGAGCCTTGACGCCATCCATATAGATACAGCTTCGGCAGGTGACCATACTATTATATATAGTGTCACCGACCCGGCAGGGAATACCGGCTCGGCGAGCAGAAGTGTAAGTGTTGTGCTCCCAACGCCCCTAATAACCCCGCCACCAACCGACCCAGCAACCACCACTCCACCCATTACGCCTCCAGCCGACAGCGGAACCGGCACAACCACAACTCCGTAAACTAGCCCAATCGTAATCTCGCTAGGAGGGGAGACAAAAATTGTGAGCGAGGTTCGACCTCGCTCGGGCTCGAAACAAAGAGGGGAGACCAAAATAGCTCCGATAGAAATAGCGAGGTCGAACCTCGCCAAGCTCATGTCGATCAGTAGAATTTTTAATCGTGTCTAAAATCCAACCACTCCGCGATCAGCGCACTGAATTGACCGGCATTTTCAAAATAAGCGGGGAGAGAAGTCGGATTTATAATTTTTCCTTCAGGTCGTTTTATCCCGGCATAGTCACGAAAACTCGACCAGCGATATTCTTTCAGATATTTTTTTGCCGCATTTCGATTACGCACTCCCGTTTCTTTCCAACGGGGCTCGATAATTTTTATAGGATTAAGATGAACATAGGATATAAGGTATTTTAAATATCGATCACTCACCGCATGTTCCGCTTTGTACTTTCCTTGAAAAAGAGCGCCACTACGTTCGTAGCGAGTATTAAAATACATCGTATATCCGGTCATAAGTTTTTGCATGAAACGGGGGATGCCTCCCTCTGTTCGTTCGCGTAAGAGCAGATGAATGTGATTGGGCATGAGACAGTACGAACAAATATCAACCAGCGGCGTGGCTTTATCCTGTAAAAATAATTCGAGCGAGGTCGAACCTCGCGCACTCCAGAGATGCACATTTTCGGCACTGTTGGCAAGATACATGAGCACTAAAAAGCGCTCATAATCTGCGATGTCCATAAATATTTTCCGCTTCTCAGTGCCACGATTATAGACATGGTAGTACTCGTCTAATGCAAAAGAAAAAGGTCGGGTCATAGGTCGTGGAATATACCAAACGGCAAGGGGGCATGGCAAGAGCGAGGTCGAACCTCGCTCAGTGGGTGGGAAGGTCGGAAAAACTCGGGCTATACTACAAACGTTGCCGCGTAGCTTACTACGAGGTATTTGATTGTAAAAATATTTTCGCCGGGAATGTCGTATCGCACATGAAAACTTCTATTAAGATACTAGGACTGGGAATCTTTGCGGGAAGTGCCCTCGGTGCAGGAGGGCTTTCTTTGTATGAAAACGCTGGAACGCAAATCGCGTTCCCTGAAGTTCACGAATCAATGCGCACAGGAACGGTGCTCACGAGCCCCCTTCTCGAATGTGGGGAGCTTTCGCAAAGTATTTCCGACCAGACTCTTTCGAGCTTACGCAGTGCAGTACAAAAGCTCATGACAACGAGGCAGGAAAGTGGCGACCTATCATTTGCCTCCGTATATTTTCGAGACTTAAACAACGGCCCGTGGTTTGGTATTAACGAATCCGAAGAATTTTTTCCTGCATCGCTCTTGAAACTTCCTCTCGCGATGTCTTTTTATAACAAAGCCGAAGATGATCCAAGTATTCTCACAAAGGAAATCACCTACACACCAGACCCTTCCACCGCTTCTCAAATACAACCGTTTGGCCCGACGCGCAATGTAGAGCAGGGCAAAATGTACACCGTAAAAGACTTACTCGACATTATGTTGCAAGAGTCTAGCAATGAGGCCGCGGTCGCGCTCTCAAATATTGTAAAACCCGCGCAGATTACAGATGTGTACCACAATCTCGGACTCGTACCACCAATTTTTGGCCAAGACTATAAAATTGATACACACAAATATGCATCTTTTTTCCGAATCCTCTACAATGCCACCTATGTTAACAAAAGCTCGTCTGAGTCAATTTTAAAATCACTCACTGATGCGTCTTTTAAAGACGGGCTTGTTGCGGGCGTGCCGCAAGGCGTACTTGTCGCGCACAAATTCGGCTCGCGCCAGGTAGACGCATCGGGGAACACGGTGCAATTGCACGATTGCGGCATCATCTATGCACCTCAAAAACCATATATATTGTGCGTTATGACGCAGGGAACTGACTTTACTACGCTTGCAGGATTCATCAAGAGCGTTTCTGAGAGTGTATATAAAAATGTAGCGGGCGATACGCGAAAAGAGTAGTCCACACTAATTACTAGAGTGCTCCGAACACATGTCATAATAACGGGTATTCATTACCCGCTCTTTTTTATTATGATCTCAAAAGAAAAACGCCTGTTTTTTTTCGGAAAAGCTGCAAAAGGAATACTCATTGCGCTTCTCGTGCCGCTCGCTGTTTCTGCTCAAAGCACGACGTCGGCGGCCACTGACTCGAGCGCTTCAGCGGAAATTCAGTTTCCCGCCGATGTTGTAAATTGCTTCGATTACTATCATTTTGGATCAGTACAAGCTCATCTTACGTCGCCGGTCACAGGTACTGTAACCGGGACACCTATTACTTTTTCTGGCACTCTCGAAAACAGCAATCCATATCCGATTGTTGACGGTGCTTTCTATGTAAAAATATTTCGCTCACGAGACGACAATGATAGTAATGGACCCGATGTCGTCGATCAGTTTTTGGTAAAAGGAGATATTGTGATCCCTGGAAACGGCTCGGTCCCTGTCTCGTTTACCTGGGATGTGCCCGCGCACGCTCGTGCTGGGGATTACAAAATGGCCACATTTTTTACCACGTCAAGAAAATTTAACTTACTTGGCCTTTCTTTTACCGACGATGTCATCGGGAATTCCGTGCCGTTCTCAGTGACAAGTGAAACTGCCGAGCAAGTCTATTTCGACAAATCAGGAGTCAATGTAAACGATCAGCCGTATCATTTTGCATCGTATTTGCCACGAGAGGACGAAAAGGCGCCCATCACGGTTCGTGCGCGAATTGTTAACTCCTCTAAGGTGGACGAAAAAGCCACCCTGCATTGGCAAGTAAATCAATGGGACGCCCAGTTGCCCGAGAATGTTCTACAGGTTGAGTCTTCAGAAGTAACCGTGCCCGCACATGGGAGCAAAGATGTTTCGATAACAGTAAAGGATGCAAAGTATCCAGTCTATCTTGTAGTCGGCACGCTCGCATGGAAAGACACGAAATCCGTAATCGGCGTCAGGTTTATGCGGAATACCATCGACAGGCCGCGTATTAACTTTCCCGGGATTCTAAAATACCCGCTTGTAGCAGGGGAACCGAACACTCTTTTCTCATGCATCCACAACACCGGAACCAGTAATGTAATCGAGGGAAGTAAGCTCGATATTGTACTTTCTGACTTGAACGGAAAAGAAATACATTCATATACGTATTCAGGGCCTGTGTCCGGAGCCATGATGGGCGTTGCCGATCATTTTTCACTTGAAAAGACTTATGACAGCTTTAAGCTTGATGCCCGCCTATATCGTAACGACGTTACAATCGATGAAGCTCATTTAGTCTACGATTGCTCTAAGCTAAAAAACGGCGAGTGCGAAGCTTTTCGTAAGCCTCAACCAGTCGCATCGTTCACCGACTTTCTAAAGCAGTATCTCGGATCGGGCGGCTTTCTCATCGCCGCACTTATAGTGCTTGTTCTTCTCGCCGCAATCTTCAGCATGCTGAGGAAATCTAATGGCTCAAATAGTACAATCTAAATATGTCTAAATTAAGGAAAATGAATGCATCGGTTCTCTTAAGGAAAGCGGCAACGGTCGCAGGTGGAGTTGCGATAGCATTGGGCTTTGCGACACCTGCGTTTGCAGTAAATATGAATCCGCAATGGAATTTAGCGGCGCCGATGTCTTTTTGCGCCAATGATGGAGGGGGATCTTGTGATTTCGGAAAATGGTTTTTGCTCAACAATGTGACGGCGTCGGTGACATACCACGTCTCCGTCGTAAACGTGGACACGGGGGGTGCCGTAGCCTGCGGAGCGTCCCTTCCTGAAGGCACGAAAGTGAAATATGTCTTTAAGACCCATCTCACAAACGATGCGAGCTGGAACGGTACAGGATTCGGATACGATACTCCCTTCGGACATTGGGTTGCGGGAGCCGGTAGCCCACCTACGGCAATTTGCGGCCCAAGCTTTGCGTTGGCACCAGAGAATGGTCTAAACGAGTACGCCTCTTTCTCCGTAAATCCGCCGACAAAGTCGCTTACGCAGCTTCCGGGCACATGTACCGTCTTGACTGATGGAGTAAGTCAGCAGTGTGTTCTCGGAACACCAAAGAAATACAACACAACGTTTAATTTCTCCGGAACGAATGGAAGTTTTTACACTGCAGGAATCGGTACTGGTCACCGCTCATGTAGCCCTGC
Source organism: Candidatus Kaiserbacteria bacterium (assembly GCA_043747375.1). Taxonomy (GTDB): domain Bacteria; phylum Patescibacteriota; class Minisyncoccia; order Phycocordibacterales; family UBA2100; genus UBA10103. The sequence continues at coordinate 5,346 of JAYTPG010000017.1, forward strand.
TACGGGAGGTAAGCCGATGGCGACGTACATACAGGGAAGCATGACAACGATGGTTCCACAAAATTCCTTCACTCGCAATGGCGGAGGAAACGTCATTGGTACTCCCGCTTGTGGCACTAAGGGGTGTCAGGTCACTGTCGATACCTATACTCCAACCAGTGCATTTCCGGCAAGAATTCCTATTGCCGCCCAATCGGTAGTCTGTCCAATTACCGTCACAAAAAAGACGGGTGTAGCGCCGGGCGCACCCTCGATAAGCGCCTCGACTGCCGCCTGTACAGTGAACTCACCGTACTCGATCACCTTGTCAGCAACCGATGCGGATAACGATACGATTCGCTATGGCATTGATTGGGACGCAAATGGAACAGTTGACCAATATGCTCCACCTCCAGTTGGCGCCGTGGCGCAGTTTGTGCCTTCCGGCACCGCACAAACCGCAAGTCGTATTTTTGCGAC
>JAYTPG010000018.1:0-10167 GCA_043747375.1 Candidatus Kaiserbacteria bacterium
GATGCCGGCGCATATTGCTCGCTCCCCGATGGCACACAACTTGTCTCGTTCAGTTTCTCAGGAAGACCGTCAGGAAGAGAATATGATGTCCTCGGCCAGAGCATTGCTCTATTCGATTCGCGCGGGATCCTCCTAAACGAAACAAAAGGCTTATATCAGCGCACCCTTGGCGATCATATTCCTCCATATATCGATGACGTTTCTAACGGGATTGCGTATTTCGGTTTCCTAAGCGGTGATGCGGGGATCCTCGTCCAGCAAAAATACATTCTACGCCTTCAAGATTTCAGCTTTAAACTCATCTCAGAGAGAACAAATGAAGATCTTGATGACTTTTACTGTATACGATTTACAAAGGACCTCCACGAAGGAGACGGTGCGTTCGGCCCAGGCGACCCGCAAGTGAAGCAACTGCAACATTTCATCAATCGCTTTCTCCATATAACGGATGAAGCTCTGAAAGAAGATGGGGTTTTCGGGCCACGTACTGCCGCGAAAGTAGGTGAATTGAAACAGCATCCCCAATTTATCGCTGTTGCCGATCAAAGTAGTACAATCGATCAAGAAACACGTCACCTTATTGCTCGATCCACCTGCACAGATAGCTCTCCAATCACAATCCCGATCGAATTTGATATCTCCGCAGTTGATCCACGCGAACAACAAGAATACTTGGTAGCCGCCCCCGTCAACAAGATCACCGTAAACGATTCAAGCATCGTCGTCCCGGGCTCTTATGGCAATGCGAACATTGTCTTGGATAATCCGATAGACCCGAAGACTCTTGGCATTAACTTCTCAAAAGGTAATTTCTTCAACGGCTGTTCCGATTCAATCATCGCACATGCAACCCTCGACACCGTTCGACCAACGAGCGTAAGTCTCGACACCGTTGACCCCGCACTCTCGTTGGGGGCACATGTCCAGAACCTGTCCGACATTAAAATCAAATCTCGTTTTTGCGGAGACTGACCAGAGTCACGCTAGGCCTCTGAAGAATCCCATTAATACGGGACTTGATTCTCACTACTCCCATCGATCGTCTTTTTCATCTTCATTGGCTGTCTCGTCGGACTCCTCATCCTCGGTACTCTCCAAAATACCCTCAAGGGCTTCGTCATTAATACCGAATTCATCTTCTTCGCTTTTTGCTTTTCTTCGTTCGTCATTTGCTTGAACCATGCATCTTGTTTTAACCTCTAAACACGAACATAGTAGCTAGTGGAGGGGTTACTACGCAAGATGAAAAAAACAAACCTGTGAATAACTTATTTTGAGCCTTTTTCTTCGCGGGTTTCTAAAAACGACAAGCACTATATAATCCGCCCATGTCCCCAGAAGATTTGGTCGCGAAACATTTCCGACTCACTGCCATTCAGGTTTCGGCACTTAAGAAACTTGGCCTTTTCACAATAAGAGACCTTCTGTACCACTTTCCGGGGAGATATGAATCTGCAGGGTCCGAAGGAACTGCATCGAGTCTCGTTCCTGGGACAAAGGTCACCCTTCTCGGCGTTCTTAGTAATTTGAAAGCCAAAAAATTATGGAAAAGCCGCCGCCCTGCCACCGAAGGATGGTTTGAGGACTCGAGCGGTCGAGTGAAAGTTATGTGGTTCAACCAGCCGTATATTCACTCGTACGTAAAGGAAGGGGTGGTTGTAAAAATAACGGGGACCGTTGGTGGAAAGCCCGAAAACCCTTACATTGCAAACCCCGAAATAGAGAAAGGTTCGTTTAACGATTCCGAAACCGGCCTCTTTGCAAAAGAGCTCGACATCGATGGGCTTCCCGCAAAAACAAAGACACTCTTTCCGGTATATCCTGAAACGCAGGGAATTTCTTCACGTTGGTTTTTTCATGCTCTTCAAAAAGCATTCGCTCAGGGCGCTCATAAAAAAATTGAAGATCCGATTCCAGAAAAAATTCGAGACTCCCTTAATCTGCCCGACCTGGCGTCAGCATTGGTGTGGCTCCACGTTCCCGAAAAACCTGCCCACACAGAAACGGCTCGCAAAAGATTTGCGTTCGAGGAAATATTCGTGATCCAAACGGCACGCGCGCTGGAGAGAGCAATAAACGATGCCGAACAAAGTTTTGCTATCTCCGACGCGGAAGTTCGCGCAAAAAAATTTCTCGACGCTCTCGACATGAAACCAACGGGTGCGCAGAGCCGAGCAATTTCGGAGATTCTCGTGGACCTCGGGAAACCTCACCCGATGGCGCGCCTTCTTGAGGGTGACGTCGGCAGCGGTAAAACGCTCGTCGCGGCCGCGACAGCGTATGCGGTCGTCACCTCTCGTCCACCCGGCAGAATGAGTGGCACGCTCCAGACAGCCTACATGGCACCAACAGAAATTCTCGCGGAACAGCACTTTCAGTCATTCATTTCATTTTTCAAACACCTGCCTATCAATATCGCGCTCATAACAGGCTCAGGATGCAAAAAGTTTCCGTCGAAAGTCTCTCGAGACGGGGCAACGTCAATTTCACGAGCTCAACTTCTCAAATGGGTCGCGAACGGAGAAATTGCTATGGTAATTGGCACCCACGCCCTCATTCAGAAGAAAGTAGTGTTCCAACATCTGGCCTTTGCTATTGTTGATGAACAGCATCGTTTTGGCACAAAGCAGCGCCGAGCCCTCGCTCACAAAGGCGACGCGGCTCCACACTTTCTTTCAATGACCGCAACACCAATACCTCGCACTCTTGCGCTCACACTCTATGGAGACCTCGATATTTCGGTTTTAGACGAGTTGCCGCCAGGGCGCGCAAAAGTGACGACCACGATAGTTAAAAAAGACGAGCGCGGAAAAGCATATGAAAAAATTCGTGCGGAGCTTATGAAAGGCCGACAAGCATATGTTATTTGTCCTCGAATCGACGAGCCTGATCCATCAAAACTCAACGCGCTTCAGGCCAAATCGGTAAAAGCGGAGGCCGTGCGTCTCCAAACGGACGTGTTTCCAGAATACTTGATCGGCATTTTGCACGGTGCTATGACACCCGCAGAAAAAAATTCGATTATGCAGAAGTTCTCAAAAGGCGTCATTAATATTTTAGTTGCCACCTCGGTTGTCGAAGTGGGTGTGAATGTACCAAATGCCACCGCGATCATGATCGAGGGCGCTGAGCGATTCGGTCTTGCACAACTCCATCAACTTCGTGGTCGGGTTATGCGAAGCTCTCATCCCCCAATCTGTTTGCTTGTGCCTGAAACCAGCGGGCAAATGTCCCTCAAAAGATTGCGAGCGCTTGAAAAATCTGACGATGGTTTTTCGCTCGCGGAGTCAGATTTAGAAAACCGCGGCGCGGGAGATTTATATGGCAGAAGACAATGGGGTGTTTCCGACATAGGCATGGAGGCGCTCAAAAACCCACGACTTATTCAAGCCGCTCGCGAACACGCGATCCGCATAGTTGCCGAAGACTCCTCTCTCTCCAAATTTCCGTCCCTCCGCACGCGTGCGTTCGACGCGTCTGCGGGCTTGCACTCAGAGTGAGACTGATACGAGGAGACTCGCTTTACAGTTCGCGCCTATCCAATCGCACAAAAGCCATTTGCTGTTCTCACATTTTGCTATAGGGACCTGTGCGGATGAGGAGTAAGCACCGTTAGTGAAATAAGGCGCATACGGAATTTCATTTCCATTACCCACCATTTGCGATTGCCACGGTGTTTTGCATCCTCCCGTCGTCGGCGTCGAAATATTCGGAACTATCGCCTTCGCTCCTAGCGGATCCACCCAAACACCACCCTTACAAGTAAGCTGGAGACTTCCGTATTGGCCGCAAGATTTGAGTGGAGTAGAAACGTCCGCGCAGCTAACACTTAACGAGATGCCTTCGCTGTAGGGTACGCCCGAGTACAAACAAGTGCTCGGACCTGCGGAATCCGAAGCAGGTGCGGTATTCGTTGAAATCGGCAGTACGGTGTTAGTGTCCAGAGATGTAGTCGGTACCGGAGAATTAAATGGTGAGCTCTTCTCCGATGAGTCTTTTATAACGAACGTGGCGCTCTCTGCTTGCGCGTAAACGACACCGTTCCATATGAGAGAACCAAGAATTTTGTAGGTGTCTGGGCGAATTGCACAAAGTGAGCCAGTGCATGCTTCTGAACCGATATGCAAAAGACATGTAACAGGATTATTTGCGCAAGAACTTGTATCAGTCGATTGTGCAGGAGGAACCGTCCAAAGGTACGCTCCATTTGGCAACAGTCCCCGACTCATATCCCCCACCGCAATGTTTGCAGTAACGCGCGCAAGAGAAAGAGACACACTGGCGCCGTCTGGCGCGTTTTCCGTTTTCCAGCCAATAGAAAGCCTGTCCCCAACGGAGAGAGCGGTTCCTTTTAGGGGGAGAATAAAAGAAATTCTCGGCGCAATTAAAGGCGCGTCGGCCGTCGACATGGTGACTGAGACCGGAGAAATGGTGACACGCGGCCCGCTCGAAGATGCGGGCACAGTCTCATTCGCATTATTTTGCGAAGACGGTGGCGTTGAGGAGGGATATTGGTCGGGACACCCTGCCTGCTTTCGAATCACCGCCAGAGTACGAGGGCCAATTTCACCGAATCCATGCGCAACCCCCTCAATAAGCTGAAGATATCTTACCTGGAATCTACCGACAGCGAGTTTCGTTAAATCACCGTAGTATCCGGTAATTTTACCCTCAGGATATATTGACGCATCGCTCGCCAAAAAAGTCTGTAGTGCGGTCACGTCGGCTCCAGTGCTGCCGATAGCAAGCGGCTGCGTTGTTGGCGCAATACAGCTGCCCGTCGCCGTGCCGCCCTGTAATTGCAAAATACGTGTTTGAAGTTCCTCAATTTGCGCGAGGAGCGCTTGGATTTGTGTGTCGCTCAAAGAAAGCGCTGACGCGGAGAAAGGAAGTGCGAGAGCGAGAGCGACAAAAGCAGTGCCCCGTCGCATACGTTAGTTTGTGATCGTAATACTGGCAGTGTCGGTACGCGTGAGTGACGCGCCGCGTTTCAGCGTTACCGTGTATGAACCTGCCGTAGTGTACGTATGTGAAAACGTCTTCACTGCAGTCGTGGAAGCACAGGAAGAGCCACCATCTGCTTGGGTTTCGTGTGCTGAAGAATCGCCCCAGGCAACATCGTAACCAGTGCATGATGACGGCAGGTCAAAATTGACTGAAACAGCGAGTGGGTTTCCTCCCACGTTCGGCGTAAGCACGATGGACTGATACGTATACGGACCGGTGTTAGTCGTTCCCCCGCTTCCAGATCCGCCGGTGACGGTGATCGCCACATTCCCAATTGCGCCTTGATTACTACCTTCTGAGCCATGATACAAAACAGCGTTGAATGTTCCGCCATTTTGATACGTGTGCGCTGCTGCCACATTTTGCCATGTATTTTTTGCCGTAGGCAAAGGAATACTTACTGATGTGCCATCTCCAAAATTTAAGACATCCGAACATCCGCTCGAACACCATGCACTGTCTTCACTTGTGAGTATTCCGGAAAACGAAACGCCGAGCGGCGCAGCACCAGAAACTGGTGTCGCGTTAAATGATTCTTTTGGGAGCGTCGATGCAGCCGTTTGCGGTTGACCGACAGGAAGCTGTTGCGCCGTTGCGCCGTAGACAGTGACGGTCGCGGACGTCTTATGAGTCCCCGCAGAAAGACTCACGACATACGAGCCGCCGAACTGATATGTATGCTGATACGTTTGAGCAACTTGCCCGCAGTTATTTGCGGAAACGGGAATCTGAATCGGATTTGTGTTGTCACCCCATGACAGAGTGTATTGCGCACCCGCGCATGAGTTTGTGGTGTTAACGGTTGCCACAACATTTACCGAAAGAGGTGCATTGCCGGAAACAGGAGAAACTTGTATGTATCCGCCAACGGGCGCGGTCGTAGGGATTCCCGCTCCGCCACCTGTCGAACACAAAAGTGCTATCGCTGCGGCGGTTCTTGGTCCCACCATGCCAAACCCCGTGGTGCTCGGATTGCCCGAAGAAACGACATTGTATTTTATCTGCCACCTCTGGACCGCTGCCTGCGTAAGACTACCAAAGTACCCGCTTACATTTGCTTCAGGATATACGGAAGGGTCGGCCGCGAGAAATTTTTGGAGACGCGTGACGTCATCTCCCGTGCTTCCAGGTTTCAGTATTCGTCCGATGTTTGGACAAACACTGGAATTAACGCCTCCCCCTCCCGAATACGAAGCCGCCGCGCCGCCCGAGGTGTAGCCACCCTGTGCGGCGAGTTGCTGTTGCAATTGCTGCACTTGTGCCAAAAGAGTTGTCGCCTGATTAGAGAGTGCCGCAGGGTTCGCCGGTGTTCCGCCGACGCTTGAAGCGGGTACATTGCCCGACGGCGTGACAGAAATCAGCGCTGCCATTCCAGCGCCGTTTACTGCCCCATGAAAGGTACAGTGGTATGGGAACGTGCCCGTCGACGTAAACGTATACGAAAATGATTGGCCTTGTTGCAAAGTGGCACTCGAAAACACCCCGCCGTCAGCAGTTACTGTGTGCGGATGCGTCCCCGTATTGACCCACGTGACCGTGTCCCCGACACTCGCATTGATATTTTTTGGCGTGTAGGCATCGTCGGTCAGGACGATGTTTATTTGCGCCGCAGCGGCAAAACCTGGTAATGCAAAAGCGAGAGCGGCCATAATGGTGGCTACTCCCGTACGGGTATTTTGAGTTCTCATCGCCCCATTGTGGCACAGCTTAGGGGCTACGAGAAAGCTATCCACACGCACTATTCTGTAAGTTCTTTCAGCGCGGTAAGGGCGTGTCGGCGCACATCGGGAACAATTTCATATTGATCGGACTCAAGCTCGTCTCTTGAAAACCATTTTATTGCTCCCCCTTCTATTTCATGCTGCGCGTCGGCACTTTTTGATCGAGCAAAATAGGCACAATCAACGTGCTCATGTGTTTGGCTTGCATCGAAAAAATGTCGGTTAAGAAATCGTGGCGCAATCAGATCTCGAGACATAAAAGGTTGTGAATCGTATTTCATACCTTCTCCTACCAATTCAATATCGAGCCCTGTTTCCTCTTTTGCCTCGCGAATGGCAGCCTCGTTGGGATCTTCATGCAATTCGATGTGCCCGCCGGGCGGAAGCCAAATATTAAGCTTCTTATGCATATGAAATAGAACTTTATTTTCAAACACGATGTACACACTTGCGGTGAAATCTATTTTTTCGTGAATATGGGCCATGAGTAGATTATACTTCAATGTTTTTTCTTGTCGTCACAGACGGTCGTCAAGCTGTAAATTTTTGTCGACACAAAAATTTCAGCCTGACCACAGCTCGCGGTTTTTTCTACTGAAGAAACATCGCTCCGCTTTTGACTTCAGTCCACCCTCTTGGACTCGAACCAAGGACCCTCGAGGTATAAGCTCGATGCTCTAACCAACTGAGCTAAGGGTGGATGCGGACATTCTCACACATCTTCCCCCACTTCCGCAACTGTTCCACTTTACTCTCGGTCGTAAGTAAAGTGGAACACTACATGGGAAGAGAAAAATGACGCCGCATTTCACGGTCACCTTCTATTCCCTCTGCAATAAGATACAACATGCCTTTTCCAAGACGGAGGTCAGCCTTTATAAAAGCAATCACCTCTTCGCAGTCATACGGATATGCCCACACACTATCCTGCACTTTTACAAAACCTATTTTCATAAGAAGAGAACGAAGCTGATCGCGTACCGGGCGACGACGCTCCCACACATCAAAAATAACTATGCGCCAACGGCCATCCCACCGCTTTGGTTTTTTAACATGCAGCTGCTCTTTCGAATGCAGCAATTTCCCATAACGCCTCCCTTTTTCAGTGAGAGCAATGCCTCTGTTATGTATTTTCTTTACCAAACCGCGGCTTATGAGACGCGAGACAGCTTGAGACATTCTCCGCGAAGGATGCCGTTTCTTTGAGATATCTGGATCAACACGCCTCAGGAGCTGCACCGTATTTGGTGCAGCAACCGCAAGCACTATTGCCGTAGCTGCATATAGTGTTTTCACTAATGCATCCTGAATACGAGTTTGTCGGATTTTGCCGGAGGCCTTTGCTTCCACTTTCTCCATCAATACACACTATCACAATGTTCCACTTTACTCACGGTCGTAAGACTAGTGGAACAGTACCTGGCTAAGAGGCTGAGAGCTGGTAGAGAATCCAGTCGAGATTATGTGATCAGCGCTGAGACCGAGTCCCCTGCGTGAATTCGCTGTATTGCGTCTGCGACGAGTTCTGAAAGTGGGAGAACGGTTACTTTTACGCGTTTTGACACGAGGAGTTTTGGGTCATGCATAATTGAGTCAGTAAAGATCAATTCATCTACTTCACTGTCATCGAATCGAGCAATTACCGTAGCGGGGTCCGAGGCAAAAACCGCGTGCGTTGCAAAACAGAAAATTCTTTTCGCACCCGCTTTCTTCGCTACCTCCACGTCGGCGATCATCGTGCCCCCGGAGTCGATAAGGTCGTCCACAAAGAGCACGTCTTTCCCTTCAACAGAACCAATGATTTTAATGGATTCTTTTTTTATTTCTCCTGGCGCAGAGCGGCTCTTGAAAAAGACGACGAAATCGTCTTGGCCCAATCGACGCGCGTATGCTTCGGCGCGAGTGGTTCCTCCTTTGTCCGGCGCAGCGACGACATAGGGTTCCGTGAGTATTTTCTGGAGATACGGCACGGATATTTTCGACGCGTACAAGTGATCGACGACCATCGGATATAAAAAGCCTGCGGTTGGTTCCGAGTGAATATCAAAAAGGAGAGCGCGGTTGGCGCCAGAGCGCGCAAGAAAACGCATAATGGTGCGTGCAGAAAGTGGAACACGAGGGCGGTCTTTTCGATCTTGGCGATTGTAGCCGAGATAAGTAGGGACCAGCGTAATGCGGCCCGCAGAAGAATCGTGTGCTGCCTCAGCAAGAAGCGACATCTCGAGAAGATTTTCTGCCGGAGGGTTTGTCTGATTTAAGATGAACACGTCTGCATCGCGAACGTTTTCCATAATTTGTACGCGCACTTCTCCGTCTTTAAATCGGGTGACAAGTGCGTCCCCCATTTCGACTCCAATGCGCTTACATACATCCTCGGCAAATACCTTGCCCGCCGTTCCTGCAAAAATCTTAAGGGGTCGGTCTTTCATAAGGCGTCATTGTACTGCATGTGCGACCGCTTTCGCAACGCGCTTGTCGAACATGTCAGGGAGTATTTTTTTTGCCGTAGGCCTCTTCACGAGTCCCGCCAAGGCACGGGCTGCGTTTACTTTTATCTTGTCGGTAATATGCCGAACATCATTATCAAGCGCGCCACGAAACAGTCCCGGGAATACGAGTGAATTATTTACTTGATTCGGAAAATCTGACCGCCCTGTGGCAATAATTTCTGCACCTCCTTTTTTCGCTTCATCGGGCATGATTTCTGGAACAGGATTCGCCATCGCAAAGACAATTGCATGCGGAGCCATGATACGAATATCGTCGGCCTTCGCCAGCCCGGGACCAGAAACACCAATTAGAATATCCGCATTTTCAAGCGCTTGTCGCAATCCTCCACGTTCCAAACGCGGATTCGTGAATTCAGCGAGATATTTCTTGCTCGCCTCAAGACCAGCTCTGTCTTTTGAAATAATCCCCTGCCTATCGAGCACCAATATCTTTTTTGCGCCCGCATCAAAAAGAATGCGTGCAATTGCGGTGCCCGCCGCGCCTGCGCCAGAAATAACGATCCGAGCATTGGGCAACTGCTTGCCCACGACTTTCAGTGAATTAAAAATTCCCGCTAAAACTACAATCGCGGTTCCATGCTGATCGTCATGAATCACAGGAATGTTGAGTCGCTCAATAAGTCTTCTTTCGATTTCAAAACATTTCGGAGCGGCTATATCTTCAAGATTGATTCCACCAAACGCGGGTGCGATTCGCGCCACCGTTTCCACAATTTCGTCCGGGTCCTGTGTGTCCAGTACGATCGGCACCGCATCAACGTCGCCAAAGATTTTAAAAAGCGCGGCCTTTCCTTCCATGACTGGTAGAGCGGCAATTGGCCCAATGTTTCCGAGTCCCAAAACAGCTGAACCATCGGAGATCACCGCAACCGTGCGGCCTTTCATTGTGAACCGACGTGCTTCACTGGGTTTCTCTGCGAGCAGTCTCG
>JAYTPG010000019.1:0-6287 GCA_043747375.1 Candidatus Kaiserbacteria bacterium
AGGGTGTTTGTGTAGTCTGTACCTGCTTCCTGGAGTGAGGTGATCGCTATCTTGTAAGCAACATCAACCTGACCGATGTTCGCCGTTGTGCCGTTTGATGGACCATTGTGACTAAAAACTGCGCGGGAAGTAGAGGCAAAATTACCAACAAATTTTGCGCCGGAAAACTCGCTCGCATTAATGTCGTCTGAGGAAGTGAGGCCAAAATGACCGTAAGTGTTTTCGCTTCCTAGGGTGCCAGCTGGATATGTCCAGGTAACGGGCGTTGCCTGGCCGTTGCCGTCTTTAAATACATCGATATCTGCACCGTTAGCTGAGGTGAGATTTTGATCTTCCTTCACCGTGACGGTAAATCCGTTTACTGCATTGGTTGTCACATTAAGTCGTTGCCCGGCAGTGGTTGAAGCATTTACCGTAGGGTCCAGCGTACCAAACCCTATAGCCGTCGCAGTTGTTGTTGTAGAGGTCGTAACGCCGTTAATTGCGGTGCCAGAAGGAAGACCAGAAACCGTAAACGTAAACGATGTATCTACTGAAGCAGTGACACGCACATTACTGAGAATTGCTACACGCGTGTCAGCTTGGTCGAGAATAGTAGTGCCCTGATTTAGAGTCTGTACTCGAATCACATACGACTGTGTGGAATTTGGGTTAGTTATGGTACTGGTCGAACTCGCAATAGCGAGGTTGACCACAGTACTCGTGGCGACACTATCAGTCGCACATATGGTGAGCGTAAAGGTAGACGTTGTAGTTGCGAGCGTAAATTCGCTTACTCCCGCAGAACAGGCACTTACCACAGTGATGCCCGTTGTTGCGGAAAAATCCGTCACTTGAAGTCTCGATATATTAAAGGCCGTTGTAAAAGGATCAAGCTGAACGAAGATCTTATCAGCCCCCCCAAAGTCGTTAAGCGCGCTTTGCAGGGTGAAATCAATGGTGTGTCCAGATCTGGAGCCAAGATTGGAGTCAGTAAGCGTGTCACTTACGTTGGTCAGCGTCGCCGCTTTCGCCATCTTAAGGAAATTAGGTGCCCCGGTGAACCAGAGAACCGTTGCAATGAGCGCGACGGCAGCTACCTTGAAATGCAACGCTTCTGGAAACAGTACATTCTTAGATTCGAATTTCACCATAAGTTCCTTTAATTGTTTGTAATAATGAGACCGTCCTCGGCACGAAACGCGTTTAAATTTTCTTGAAAGTAATGCAGTAAAACCTGCTTATAAAAGACAATTCTCTACTGGCCTATTGTAATGGATGTAATTGGACAAACACCTGGAAAACTTGTGGATTGTGGATAAGTAAGCATATTTCGGCTATAAGTCGTGTATTGGACGCACTCACGGCCAACTGTCGCTTTGAGACCTCTCCCTTGAACGTTATTTTTGAGGCTCTTCTACGACGGAAACTTGCTCAATTTGGTACGATCTTGTAGGCACGAGTACTTTTTCGAGATAAAACCACGTGAGAAGGGCGGCGCCAGCCAGGACCAGGATGAATACAAAGAAGGTCTGATACGCCCTTAGAAATTCCGCAAGGGTGAAGGGCTGTGCCTGTTCTGAAGCTGATTTGAGCGTCGTTTCTGCAGGAGAAATAATACTCGCCTCTCTCTGCGTTTTTTGGCCGAGGGCGGCGCGACGAAGATCAATGACCCCCTCTTGAATAGGTCCGGCAAGAACCTGAAGCGAGTAGTGGCGTGTCGCTGGCGTTGTCACTTTCTCACTTTTCTCTAGTTTCGGACTGACATTTGGTATAGAAGTTGGCGATGCGGGTGATTTCGCGCGCACTTCAAGCTGCAACGCACGTCGGATATATCGGCGTATGCCCCACGTCAAAACCGCAAGGAATATTAGAATGACACCAATCGTCCAGGCGACCGGGACGACCGGCACCACCCAGAAATAGGTTGTCGCAGAAATATTTTGCTTTGCATCGTCTCCGAAAGACAGCGTTGCAACTGCGCTATATTTACCGATATCAAACACGCTCTCCTCGCCATTCCAAAGAAATTCAAACTTTCGTATGCTAAGCGGTAGCACGTTTCCAAAATTTTTCGTCTGATTAATGAAAACCTTCCCGCGCTCCTTTCCCCACATGTTGTATATCGAAATGACGCCCGTAGGACGTAAGTGAGTATTTCCCGTGTTTTCGAACCTCAATAGAAAGTTAGCGTCGGCGGTCTGATACAGACTTTTCTCTGTTCTAAATTCTCGAATGCGACCGCTTTCTTTCACATCACCCTGAATACGCACAAAAAGAAGTGACGTGACGTAGCTTGAAATAGCAACGGATGCTCCGGCTTCGGACGGCCGCGGTGGTTTAGTTCCGACCAAAATTGCCGCATAATGTCCACCCGGCTCAGCGTTTTGCGGTACATGCACCGTAAACGGGATGGAGGCACTGGAACCTTTGCGGACAAGAATGGGGTCGTGCGAAAGTTCGATCCAGCTCGCAAGCGAGTAACTCGTTTTATTTGTGCTCGTGCCCTCGTTCACTACAGGTGTAATTGAGCCAGCGCCAGACTCCCCTTCAGCAGCAAAGTCCATTGACTCTGCGTAATACATAACGTCATACGCGTTGGAATTTACAACTTTAAGCGAGCTCGACCACGTCTCCCCTGGCTCAATGGTGAGCTGAAAAAGTGGAGGTGTTACCGTGACAGAAAGCGAGGTGTCCGCAAAAACGAGTGCGGTTGCAAAAAACAGAACGAACATCCCCGAAAGAGTTATGCTTGCCTGTCTTGTAAAACGATTCATGAGCGTTTCTTTAGATTGATGACTTGGCCTTCATGAGGAATATGCGCCTCTTCTCTCACCCTCATATTTTTTAGATCGATCACGTCCGTTTTCTGCTCTGGAATTATCGTGGTTGCTATTTCGGGCTTATATTCAGGCGTTTTTTCGGGCGCAGTAGCGACTGCGACTCCTGCTGGCGCCACGTCCTTCGGCACTCCTACCGCGTTCTGCACGAAATTTTTCCGTGGAGTTTCTCGAGTCAAGATATGTTTTATTTTTCTAAAAGGAGCGAGGGCAATATTTTTAATTTTTCCAAGATAGTCCGTTTGCCCGGAAGGAAGCGACCCCGGCTCAGGGAGAGGAAGGCCATGCGCAAGGGCAAAACGCTGATGGTGCCGGATTTCCAGCCAGCGATGGAAGTAAAGCGCCAGAAAAACGAGCGCTATCAAACTGATGATGCCAGCGATGAGCAATTGCTGCCACGGAATGATCCAGAAAAACACAGTGTCCTGCACAGATGCTTTTTGACTCGCGCCATAATCAATATTGAGAAAGGCTTTATATCTGCCGAAGCCATGCGCAGCACTCCATACCGAGGCTAATTGCAACTGTTGATCTGGAGAAAACTTCTTTCCTTCGCCATTAACTTCAATGGATGCAACTTCTTCACCGCGACGATCATAAATACGGACTTCCCCTTTTGGCTGCAGCTCTTGATTTCCTATATTTTCGAGCTGGTATTTAAAGAGCACATCATCACCAGAAAAAAAGAGTCTGTCAGTGGAGAACGTATCGAGCTGAAGAAACTCTTTGATATCCTCCTGAACTTCGGTATTCACCGTGACCGTGATAAGCGGCGCACTTGCTTCCGCGGCGGCCCGATCCCCTCCCTCACCAAAAGCTATCGCTGCATGATACGTCCCGGGCAGTGCGTTTGCGGCAATTCTAATAACAAATGGCACAGTCTTTTCCTCTCCAGGCTGTATTTCTATGACGCCACGGGAGAGCTCAATCCACGTTGCAAGTGAATCCGCTCGATCGGCAGCGCTCTGCGCGGAAACAAAAGCCGCTTTGCCGTCCTCGGGATGAACGTCGTTCACCGAAGGATAGACGCTCAATTTTCGATTGCTGGTATTTTGAATGGTGATCGATCGCTTGAGAATATCCCGTGCCTTCGCTTTATCATCAACGACAACAGGCGTCGCATTTAATTCTGCGGCAAGCACGTTTCCAGGAACCACAAAAAACATGAGTGCGAGGAAAAAAGTAGCGAACGAGATGCGAGACATACTCAATGTGTGGCTCATTATATCGTAATGCGCGGGTTTTCGAGTGTTTGTTTTTTTCATGTGTGATTAAAAGACGGGAGTCACGATATATACGAGACTGCTCTCATACGTGTCTGCCGCCTGCAAACTTCGTGCCTCGACCTTATACACAATGTCTGTTGTTTTCGCTGTTGCTGGCCCGGCGTTATAAGCGACCTCCTTGGGCGTCGAGGTGAATTGCGCATAGGTATCATTCGCCGCAAAACGCGTCGACCCACCGGCGAGCACATCTTCGCCGCTATGATATCCGTAGCAGCCGGCAGCGCCTCCGGTGCACGCGCTCGTCCACGCGGCAGGAATTTCATTTGTCGCGGTGATAGGGCTTATCTCTTCGGCGGCGTACCCCAGGAGCCCCTGTCGCTGAAATGCGTAAATTTTGTAGCCATGTGTAGCATTAGTCGTAATCGTCAGTCGATGCGCGGCCGTCGACGGCGTGCCAATGCCAAGAGTCCCAAAAGCGACTGAGTCAGGAAATGAATCAATGTCGGTCGTCACTCCTTCGGTCGCCGTACTCGAAGCGATTCCGTCGATCGTAAAAGAAAGTGACGTGCCTGAGGTGGAAATATTTGGATACGAGTGTCCAACGCTAAGTGGCACAGGAATATTTCCTCCCGTATCAAAAGCACGAAAGAAATACACGGTGTTTGGCGTCGCCCCATCTGCTTGAATCGTGAACTCATATTCTTTTGTCGTACTCGCAGAGTGAGTGAATGAACTCGTCGTCGTTCCTGATTCATTATGCGTACCACAGCCATCTCCCACCGACGCGACGCATGAGTCCGGATCAGAAAGAAGAGCGGTGGAAATCACTGCATTGTCTACACCGCCGCCACTGCCGTAGCACCACTGAGAAGACGTTCCGCAATTTG
This sequence comes from Candidatus Kaiserbacteria bacterium, assembly GCA_043747375.1. Taxonomy (GTDB): domain Bacteria; phylum Patescibacteriota; class Minisyncoccia; order Phycocordibacterales; family UBA2100; genus UBA10103. Next base: position 4,933 of record JAYTPG010000019.1, read on the forward strand.
CCTCTTCTGCTACATAGGTCCCACCATCTGAGAAGTTAGAAAATTTTGAAAATTGGAGACGAAATTTGACACTGCCGGCCCCGATATACGCTTTTTCGGCGATGGAGAGTCGAAGCTTGATAACATTCTGACTTTGTAAATTTGTCGGGGAAACATCTTCATCCTCAAGCGGCGTAGTCGGCGTTTCATTCTCAGCATCGTCGTACCATCGCCATTTTTGCGACATGCCCACAAATGTCTCAAAAAACATTGGACCGGAATTGAGCGCGAAATTCGTGCTCGATGCCTCAGTATTCGCAATATCACTTCCGCTAAAAAGTGAGGAGAAACTAGTTGAAGTTGCGGCACCACCAATTTCTTCCGGTTGCGAATCCCGGATCATAAAATTCGCGCTCGTGTAATCCGCGGCACTCACGAGCGGCGCACACGAGAGAAATACACTCATAAGAAGAGTGAGTGCTCTGCGACAATTTTTAATTATTCGGGTCATGGTGTTGATGTTGCCGTGTCCACAATAGGACCAACTTCAAGAATCTTATCGCCAAGGGCATCATACAGAACCGCACGTCGTGATTTTTGATACATCAATACGAAATCGCCATTCTTTGCTTTTTTAAAAAAACCTTGGTCTTTAAGAGTATTCACGTCGCTGACCATTGCGACCGTTGGCTCTTCACCAACAGGAAGCACCATGAGCTTTCCAACTCGCTTTACTATTTCTGCCACAGCCGTAGTTGTTGAAACGGGTGCCGGGTGAGGTACTGAAATCGTCTTTTTTGCCTCTATTGCGGGCGTTTTAGTGGTGAACAAGAACACAACAAATCCGCCACCAACACCGAGGATAAGAGCGCTCAGCACTGCAATAAGGAGTGGCGAGACTTTCTTCTTCGCTCTTTTTATTTCAGCGGCAGATTCAATGGGTTTTACAGCCTCTTCAATCTTTTTTTCAACACGAGTAGGTGTGGAAACAGTTTCTGTTTTTTCCGATCGCTTCAAATCTATCACCATCGGTCCCGACTGCTCTGGCTTTTTTTCAAAAAATTTGTTCATACGCGCAATATATTATTTCACACTTACGGCGTTGGTGGCATGTCCCCGGCTGTCGCTACGGTCGATGAAGACGCCGGACCATTCGCAGATGCGGTATTTCCTTGCCCGGATGCTGCAACGCGCACTATGCGTGACGCTTCGCCTACATTTCCAGCCGCATCCGTAACACGATACAAAATCGTGTGTTCACCCACTACCGAAGTATCAACTTGCACCGCATTGCTAAGAACGCCATCAACTAACACTTGAATTCCTAAATTCATGTCTTCACTTGGCCCCGTAATGACTGCTCCGAGGTCAGCGTA
>JAYTPG010000020.1:0-4172 GCA_043747375.1 Candidatus Kaiserbacteria bacterium
GAAAAGAAAAGCCCTGCCACGTATCCGACAATGAGAAGAACGGCTACAGTTACGCTTAGTATTTCGTTGGCTTGAAGAGACGCATGCGTGGGCGTCTGCACAAAGATTGCAGGAATGACAAGCGCCATCATGGTAAGGAGCATGGTTGAGCACGCCGCCTTCGCCGCGGTGGAATTAAATGTTTGTTGAGTCCGGCGAAAACCGCCAAAGAACATGGCCATTCCTAACACAAGCAATAGGTTTGAAAGAATGGAACCGACTATCGAAGCTTTGACGACATCGATGAGACCAGCGCGAAGAGCAAAAATACCAATAATGAGTTCGGTAGCATTTCCGAATGTCGCATTAAGAAATCCGCCGAGAGCCGCCCCCGTATGAATGGTCACCTCTTCTGTTGCTTCTCCAATTAATTTCGCGAGCGGAATAATGGCCATCGCGCAAAAAATGAATGTAACTTGCGGAGAAACGTTTGAAAATGATGCATACACGGCGATCGGCACAAAGGCCAAAAGTGAGTAAAAAATGCGGTCGATAAGTGTCATACGAAAAATACTACCACAGGCTGTCCCATTATTTTACTTGTTAGAATCTTGCCTATCCTTGATACTTACAGCTGTGCTACTGCGACACGAACACAATGGACTCACCTGGATAGACCTCGAATCCCCAACCCGGGACGAAGTTCGACACGTAATGACGGAGTTCAATATTGAACGCCTCGTCAGTGAAGAGCTTCTCTTGCCTTCAAGTAAACCGAGATCCGAATTTTACCCGGGTTACGTCTACCTCGTCCTCCACTTCCCTGCCCTGCGTCACACCCACAAACACCGAGAGCAAGAAATCGACTTTGTTATTGGAAAGAAGTTTCTCATTTCCACGCACTACGAGACCATTGACCACATCCACAATTTCGAAAAAGTCTTTGAGGTTAATTCTGCTCTTGAGACCAGCAACATTGGCGACCATGCCGGTTTCATTTTTTTCTCGATGCTTAAACGCCTTTACAAAGGAATAGAGCACGAGTTGGAATTTGTCCGTAAGGATCTTGGGCGTACCGAAGAAAACATATTTTCCGGTCAAGAAATCCATATGGTGGAAGCCATATCAAGATCTGCCCGCGACCTGCTTAATCTTCGCCAAACGGTTGAACCTCATCGCGAAGCTCTTCACACACTCGAGAGCGAGGGTGGGCGCTTTTTTGGTGACGATTTTGTCCCGTACTTGCGCGCCCTTTCAAATGAATATTACCGTGTGCACAATCACATAATGCGTCTTACTGAGTCCCTCCACGAGCTGCGAGAAACTAACAACTCCCTTCTTTCGACAAAGCAAAACGAGACCATGAAGATATTTACCATCATGGCTTTCCTTACATTCCCACTTACACTTATTGCAGCAATTTTCAGCATGGACGTTAGAGACACGCCGATTGTTGGTGTGCCGGGCGACTTCTGGATTATTATAGGACTCATGATTCTCGTCGCTTTTACTCTTGTCTCCGTTTTCAAATATAAAAAGTGGATCTAACCGGTTTGGAGCCAATAGGTGGTAGCTGATAGGATGTGCATATGGAGGAACTCCCCGTCAACTTTTTTTGGATGACCGTGAACATGTTGGGAGATCTCTTTACTTCCCTTCCTGAACTTTTGAATTCACCTCAAACAAAAAAAAATCGTCCACTTTATTTTTTTAATACACTAACTCGAAAAAGTGAACTCTTCGTCCTCCCCGCTCCGGCAAAGAAGGTCCGTATGTATAACTGCGGGCCCACGGTCTACGACCGTCAACATATTGGCAATCTTTCGGCTGCCGTCTTTGGTGACACCATCCGGCGTGTTCTTGAATACAACGGCTTTCCTGTTCAACAGGTCATAAACATTACCGACTTTGGCCACCTGGTTTCCGATGGGGACGATGGTGAAGATAAGATGTCTAAGGGACTTAAGCGCGAGGGCCTCACTCCTTCGATGGATCACATGCGCGATCTTGGGACGAAGTACATGAACATATATCTCGAAGACATTCATTCTCTCAATGTCGAGATAGAGAAAATCACATTTCCGCGAGCCAGTGATTACGTACCCGCGATGATAGCCATGATCGAAACGATGGAGGAAAAGAGCTATGCATATACAACATCCGACGGTGTGTATTTCGATACCGCGCGTTTTGCTAATTACGGAGCGCTTGGCGGAATCGCCAATGTCGAACAGCAGGCGGGTGCGCGTGTTAAGGAGAATTCGGAGAAACGCAGTCCAGCTGATTTCGCACTTTGGAAAGTTTCGGGAAAAGGATCAAAAAAGATTGGGTGGGATTCGCCGTGGGGCAAAGGGTTTCCGGGGTGGCATCTTGAGTGTTCGGCCATGATTAACTCTATTTTAGGCAAACAAATCGATATTCATACGGGCGGCATAGAACACATCGCCGTTCATCACAATAACGAAATAGCCCAGTCTGAAGTAACTACGGGCAAAAGGCCTTTCTCTCGGTTCTGGATGCATCGAGAGCATATCCGTATGGGCGACGCCAAGCTGGCCAAATCAAGTGGGAATGTATCCTACTTGTCGGATGTGATAGATCGAGGAATTCACCCGGTGGCCTTGCGCTACTGGTTTCTCACCAGCCATTACCGCACGCCATCAAATTTTACGTGGGAGGCACTCATGGCCTCGCAGCAGGCACTTGTGCGACTCCATGAAAAAATGCGTGATGTGCGGAGCGATGAAATGGAAGCAGCGCCGGCAAAATTCCTACAGGCCTTTAGTGAGCGAGTAAACGATGATCTCGACACGGCAGGAGCCATTGCCGTTTTGTGGGACGCCGTAAAAAATCCGGACCTCTCGCCTTCTCAACTCCACGCAGCTCTTTTGGGGGCGGATGCTGTTTTAGGACTTTCGCTTGAAAAGCCGGACGAGCGACTTCTTTCGCTACTCTCTGCTCCTCAAATGGAACAGATTCCTGAGGAGATTCGAACTCTTCTCGAAAAAAGAGAGACTGCCCGTAAAGAAAAGAGATGGACAGATGCCGATAATGCACGAGACGAAATTATGTCTCTCGGATATCGCCTCGAAGACAGCGCAGAAGGGCCGCGAGTTTTTAAGCAATAACAAAATTTACCAGTCGACGTGGCACGAGTATTTTCTTTTTTATTGTGGCGCCTGCAAGCCATTTTTCGACGGCTTTTTCAGCTTGGGCATAGAGTTCTGCCTCACCCAAGCTTGCCGCGACTTGCATTTGAGCCCGCACCTTGCCATTAATTTGGACAACAATGGTTACCACGTCATCGATAAGCTCCGCGGCATCATACGATGGCCATTGAGAGAGATGTATCGAACTCTTTTTTCCAAGTGAATTCCACAAAGCTTCTGCGAGATGTGGAGCAAATGGCGCAAGTAGTTGTAGAAAAGAGAGAAATTGCTGTTTTGAAAGCCTCTCTTTTTCCGCAGCGTTTACAAAGATCATCATGGACGAGATGGCCGTGTTAAATTTGAAAGTCTGGATGTCATCCCCCACCTTTTTTATCGTTCGATGTAGCAGCTTCTCAAGCGTTGGACTCGCAGCAGTCCCTACCCGCTCTTGAAGACGCCATGCCCGTTCGAGAAATCTTCGTGACCCAATAAGCGCATTAGTATTCCACGCAATAGCATCCGTGAACGGGCCCATAAACATTTCGTAAATTCGTAACGTGTCCCCACCGTACGTTTTTACGATGTCATCCGGGTTTATGACATTGCCATATCGCTTGCTCATTTTTCTACCATCTTCGGCCTGTATGAGACCAACGGAAATCAGCCGCGTGAATGGTTCCGATGTCGAAACAATGCCGATATCGAAAAGAAACTTGTGCCAAAATCGCGCATAGATAAGATGTCGGGTCGCATGTTCCGCGCCACCGACGTACACATCAACCGGTGCCCAGTATTTCTCTTTTTTTGGTTCTACTAGTCGCTTTTTGTTTTCTGGGTCCATGTAGCGGAGGTAGTACCAACTTGAGCCTGCCCACTGTGGCATGGTATTCGTCTCACGCTTCGCTTTTGCGCCGCACTTAGGGCATTTCACATTGACCCACTTTTCGATTGAGGCGAGCGGCGACTCGCCCGTTCCCGTTGGTTCGTACTTTTTAACGTCAGGCAGCTTAACGGGCAGATCCTTTTCAGGGACGGGTACGAGGC
>JAYTPG010000021.1:0-4333 GCA_043747375.1 Candidatus Kaiserbacteria bacterium
TTTCTTAGAAAGTTCGAGATCAAATTCCTTAAAAAACTGGCTCGCAAAGAATAACTCTTCACCAACACTAGGATCGATCCTCTTAATTCCTTTTTGATAAGCGGCAACTACTCCGTCAATTCGTCCATTTGCCCATCTCTTTAAAATATCCAGTGCAGCTTCGTCCCCCTGCTGAGCCAAGGTGGCAATTTTTTCTTTCTCCTGTCTCGGCATCATCGCAAAAGTAACAACGAGTTGTTCGCTATTTTGTTGTCTTAAATGTTCCATAAATTCAGACTTAAATTATATTAAGTTTGAATAGTAACATTTTTAAGAGATGTGCGAGTGGGGGGAATCGAACCCCCGCCCGATGCTTGGGAAGCATCTGTTCTACCACTAAACCACACTCGCTCTTCGACTTAAGACGTTTACCGCATTCGAATTGCAAAACAATTTCGCGCTGGGCAGTCCCTGCCTGCCGGGTTCTACCACTAAACTAATCCCGCGGTTCGACTACTGTAACAAAAAAATTTTGCTACCACCACGAAAAGAGACTGCTAAGCCAATGAAAACGAGATGGTGGTGGCGCTGGGGTCGTCGTGGGTGTTGTTTCAACAATTTCAATGAGTCCTTCTCCCGGTTTACCCACTTGGTACGCTTGTCGTAAGGCCTCTTCTTTACCTCGCTCGGACTCCAGTGATCCAATGCTTGCATTTAATGTTGTTTCTCGAGCCTGTAAATCTCGTAACTGCGCTTCTGCTTCATCACGAAGCGTGCCTGACTCACTCGCCTTTGCGTACACACCCCATACCGCACGAATTGCAAACAATACAAGAACTAACAGAAGAAACATGCCCAGACGCCTCAAAAAAAGACGTGTCGGATCTACCCGTTGCTTCACAGAGGCCATGCTGATACTATACCCTATACGTAAATACTAATTTTTTTCCATGAGCTTTCTATTTCACAAAAGAACGAAAAAAGTGCTGCATGTCGTTTGGGGCGTAGTCGCTGTGTTCATCATTCTCGGTATGGTGATTTTCTTTGCGCCAGGAGTGGCAAATTTATTCTTGCGCTAACTCTCTCGCACAACCTTCAGAAAGACGTCGTGAGGAATGTCTATCTTGCCGCGAGCTAGCATTTTCTTCTTGCCTTTCTTTTGTTTTTCCAACAACTTCATCTTTCTAGTGATGTCGCCGCCATATAAATAGCCCGTAACATCTTTGCGCATTGCGGACTTACGGCGTGATGCGATAATTCTCCCTCCGCACTCGGCCTGGATTTTGAGATCAAAAAGCTGTCTTGGAAGAAGTTCCTCGAGCTTGTCGACAAGTTGCTCGGCTTCAAATTGAACGCGGCGCTTTGAGACAATGCGCGCAAAAGCTGGGACCGATTCTTCCGCGACCAAAATATCAAGCTTCACGACGTCGGCACTTCTCATCCCTTTTAGTTCGTACGAGAGCGACGCAAATCCCGAAGACACACTCTTGAGGCGGTCAAAGAATCCACGCATAAGTTCCCGGAGAGGCATCTCAGCTTTGAGCTCGAGCTTTCCATCGGGCATCGTTTCAGTTGCCCCTACTTTCGCTTCGTGGTCATAAAGAAGCTGCGAAATGCCGCCCATGAAATCCGTTGGTGTTATGAGCGTAATGTCCGCCCATAGCTCTCTCACGTGCGTAACGGAACCGTCGTCAGGAAATTTCGCGGGTGAATATATTTCTTCTATGGATCCATTTTGGCGCGTGATTTCGTAGATGGTTGTCGGCTGCGTTACAACAAGATTCATATTAAATTCTCGTCGTAGACGTTCAACGATGATTTCCAAGTGAAGCATGCCCAAAAATCCACACCGGAAACCGCGGCCCATGATGCCGGAAGACTCCTCTTCATATGAGAGCGAAGAGTCCGAGAGTCGTAATTTTTCAAGTGACTGTCGAAGTACAGGAAGATCGTCCTGAGATTCTGGATACACACTAGCCCAAATAACAGGCGTTGGTGCCATGTAGCCAAAAAGAGCTTGTGCGGGTTTTTTTGCTTGAGTAATCGTGTCTCCGACGGATGCAATTCCTGGCTTTTTAATTCCAGTAACAATATATCCAATTTCACCTTCGCTCAGCGTTTCTCGCGGACTCTCTCCCGGCATGAGGACGCCGACTTCTAGCGCAATAAAATCTGCTTCAGCCGCAATAAATCTTAGATAATCTCCTTTTGAAAACGAACCGCCGAATACGCGTAAGTACACAATAATCCCGCGGTGGTCAGAGTAGCCAAAATCAAAGATGAGGCCCTGCGAACCAGTTCCCTGTTTTGGAGGCGGGATTCTTTCTACGACCGCGTCGAGTACTTCGGAAACGCCCGCACCCGTTTTACCCGACGCACCCAAGACGGTTTCCTCTGCGCAGTTTAAAAGAAGAGCGAGCTCGCTTCGTATGTCGGCGAAACGTGCATTGGGAGCATCAATTTTTGAAACTACAGGAACGATGACCAGGTTAAGCTGCTTCGCAACCGAGAGTACCGAAAGCGTCTGCGCTTCGACACCTTGCGTCGCATCAACAAGGATAACGACACCCTCTACGGCCGTAAGCGCGCGCGAGACCTCATATGAAAAGTCGACATGTCCTGGAGTGTCGATGAGGTTCAAAACGTAGTCAGTCCCTCCCTTGGACCATTTCATACGGACTGGCTGCATTTTTATGGTGATGCCGCGTTCTCTTTCGAGATCCATACGATCAAGCACTTGATCCTGCATTTGGCGTTTTTCTATGGTGGCCGTGAGTTCCAACATGCGATCAGCTAGCGTGGATTTGCCGTGATCGATGTGCGCTATTATTGAAAAATTGCGAATGTGTGTAGCCATTTTCTATGCTTGCCCGGGGGACTCTTCTGCAGGACTCGCAAGCGCCGCTCCGGGAACTCCCGGAACGTCTTTGAAAATCTTGCCGCGAATTGAGAGCACCGTTTCCGCGTATTCGGAACTTCCCAACGCCCAATAAGTAAGCCCGGACACTATAAGCCCTGAAAGCCCACCTACCAACCCCTTTAGAAAGACAGAAAGAGTTGTTGAACCTACTTCTAGGTCGCCGATGCCATTTAACACAAAATAGGTGGCAATGAGTGCGCAAGAAGCGGCGAGAGTACTTTCAAGCAATGTTTTTGATATTTTTGAAAAGAACCCTCGGAAACGCATCTCGAAAAGGATTGCAAGAAGGAGCGTACCTCCGATCGAAGAGACCGCGTACGCAAGACCAAGTGCGAGAACGGAAATATCGGAAATTCCTTGAAGTCTCATGATGGATGCTGCGGAATAGACGACTCCCGCGTGCGAGAAAAGTGAAGTAAAGTAAAGCGCAAAAAGAACGGTCGCAATTGCGGAGCCGCCCGAAACAAGAAACGGCGTGAACGTTCTTCCCGCGGCATAGTAGCCGCGTATTAAAAGCAAGCTTACTCCCTGAGCGACGAGGGAGAGCGACAGCACGGCAAAGACAGCGGCCGTGAGGCGCGTGTCGGTCCAATCAAAATTTCCTGATCCTAAAATGACTCGTACCAGATGAGCACGAAGCACCACAATGAGCGCCGTCGCCGGGAGTGACCAAAAGAAAACATACCGAGCCGCAATGGCTACATGTTCCAAAAACGACTCCGTCTCTCCTTTCGAGAGTGCGGCCGCAAGCGTTGGAAACGCCGCGACCGAATAGCTTGCGCCGATTATTGCGAGCGGCACTGCCTGAAGATTGTAGGCGAGCATGAAAATCGCGATGGAACCAGATGAAAGGTACGAGGCGAGTGCCGTGATTCCGAGAAACGCAACCTGATTCATTGAGAGCGCGAGCGCTCGCGGAAGCGAAATAAATACCGTGTTTAAAAGCGTCTGAAGATCGTGGATGCGAGGAATTTTTTTGAAAAAACCATCTTGTCGAACCGAGGGCACTTGAATCGCGGCATGCATAAAAGCGCCGAAGGCAACTCCCCATGCGAGACCTGTAATTCCTAAAAACGGATACAACACGCCGACCCCCACTATAATACCGACATTATAAAGAAGCGGCGAGATGGCATAGAGCGTATATCGATTTCGAGCTTGAGTTATCGCGGCGAGAATGTTTGAAAGGCCCAGAAAAATCGGCTGTAGCAACAAAATTCGCGTTAGCGAAGTAAGATCGGCCAGTCCCCCTGAACTCACGATTTGCGGGAACAGTCTTTCTAATATCCATGGTGCAAAGATTGCAGCAATTGCAGAGATTGCGAATGCAAAAATCGAAAACCCAGCAACGATAGTTTCCAAATATTCTTTCTGAGCATCCTCCGTTCTTTTTGCAAGTTCGGGAATTAAAATATATACCGACACCATTGCGCC
>JAYTPG010000022.1:0-10208 GCA_043747375.1 Candidatus Kaiserbacteria bacterium
CAAGGCCACTTTCTGCCAGAATGAGGGGCCCAGCAAGAAATAAGGGAAGTACGCGCCAAAGTATGTATGCGGTTCCGGCGGCGCCGAGCAGATAGATAAACTGCTTGAAAGTGAGGGGTCCGAATATTTTATCCTCGACCTCTATGAATTGAGGGACTTGAAACTGCATGGAACAATTATACCAGCCTCATCTCAATGCAAGTGTTTAGGATTGTTTAAGTGAATCATTTGGGCGGTTCGCGATATGGGTCGCCTTCTACTGCTTTGCGTTCCGTGCTCGGAACCGCGGCGGTATACGCAGAAGATAGTGGCGCGCGGACTGCTTTTTCAGTTGGAGGGGGTGGTGGAGGAGTCGCCGGCAGAACCGCAGCTTGCGAGGCAGAGAGAATCCCCTGTCGCATTGTTTCTGCGCCGCTTACTACAGCCGCCTCTGCATCCGGGTGCTCAAGTTGGCGCTCCAATTCTTTTCTGATCGGCTCAAAAACGATCGTATTTATATCAGTGGCAAGCGAATTCGCCTCGTCTAGAGAAACACTCAATTCACTCTGAATATTTTTTGGAAGATCTTCGACAGGCTGGAATCCAAGGAGTGCGAGCTGGACTTCATTTTCGAGGGCACTCCACTGATCGATATGAAGTTTGTGTTTATCCGCGAGTGAGCGCATTTCTTTTTCAACATCTGCGGATGTAATCGCATCTTGAACTACGCGGGGCAGTTCAGCAAGACGAGCTTTTATTTGCTCTGCGATGTCTATTTCCTTTTCGGGAGTATACATAATGAATTTTATTTTTTAATGAGAACCGCCTGTACCTCCCCCGCCCGCCCCCTTCACAGCGTCGACTATGTGCGCTGTGTTCTGATCGGCTACTTTGGTTGCGTGCTTCTCTATTTTTTCGTCGTGCGTATGGGTCTTTTCACCTTCTTTTTTGACGGCATCGACAATTTTCTTAAAAGACTTCGATTCGTCGTGATCTTTAATTGCTTGTCGCATTCCTTTGGCGATTACGTCGGAATCTTTTGAAGTTAGACCAAAGGCTCGCAAGGGTGCATTTGTCAGTCGTTCATATGCAAGATTTGTTGCAATGTCTGCTTTGCGATCGTGCTCGGATTTAATCTCAGGTCTACCATCTTTCCCGATAATTGCTCTTCCTTCAGAATCGGTCTTTAGTAGCCCTTTTGGAATAAGTTGCTGCATTCGCGCTGCTATTTCTTTTTCAACTTCAGGCTTAATCTTTTCCGCTTGGGACATTGCAGACTCGATACGGCGTTTTTGTTCATCGAAGGCACTCTTTTTGTCAGCGATCTTCTGGTCAAGGCTCTTACTTTCCGGCGCATCCTTCGGTACTTTCATGTTCATGACGAGCTGCTCAGTATTAAGGGCTGAAATTTCTTTCTCGAGACCTTTTTGCGATTCAGCGAGGCTCTTAATTCCCTCGGCGATGAGATTACGTTCATTTTTTGCGGGAGTGGCAGCGTTTGCTGGTTCTGCCGAAGCCTGCGTGCGCGCTTTTTCTACAGTTTTCTTTGCATTCGCGTCTGAAAGCGTCACTATTCCTGCGCGGGCAATTTTTTCCTCACGCCGCTTCTTTAGAATGCCCTCGAAGCCGTGTTTGTCAGTTGCCCCGATTTGTTTCTTATCTAGACCGAGAGTCTTTCCCAGCGACTGAGTCGTGGCCAGGTTGGCGGGGTTGAAGTCTCGTTTAGCACCCTTCTTCGCCTGCTCTGACATTGCCCCATACAAATTGCCCATGAACTTCCCCGTCATCGTATCCTTGGCGGTTTGTTTCTGCGCCTGCTTTGCAAGTCCGCCGGCAATTGCGTAAGCTCCGCGACCCACAGTATGTGTACCGATTGAACCAATTATTCCGGCAACAGGCCTTATCCCAAATCTGGCAGTGCCATTCATCGCAAACTTCCCTGCTGCACCCGCGAAACTATTTGAAAGCCTGATGCCTGCATAGAGTAGCCCCAGAATGACAAAATAGGAGAAAAACGCACCTGCATCCAGCTTGTTATTTGTCGGGTCTGCCAAAAAATTCCCAATGCTCCCGCCTTGCGACTGTAGTCTCTTTGCCAGCATGAGCGTCATCCAAAGAAACATCATGAGCGCTGGGGCAAGAAGAGCATTTTGAATGAGCGTTGACCACCACTTAGACCACCCGTAGGAACCATCTGACCAGCTCGGCATTAGATACGAAGCAAACGCAATGGAAGAGGTGACCATTAGGATTACGAGAATTACCGCACGTGCAATTAGTAAAAATGAACCGTATAAGAGAACAATTGCAAAGCCAAGAACTAGAACAGCAATCATAAGTCCATAGAAAAGCGCTAACCACCCACTCTGGTTGCTGTCTTTACTCGCCAGTTTGCTTAAGGCACCCCATGTATTATAGAAGCCTACTATGCCCATGGTTTTTAGGAACTCACCCGCGATCCCCGTAGGCGCGGCTGAAAGCGCCGATCCTGTTACGGATGCCGCACCTGTTGCTAGTCCTGAAATAGAGGCAGATTGAATTGCGTCCGGGTGCTGCGCGTCAGCGATCTGCTGCTTCGATGCAAAAAGCACGGCAACCGAATTCGTTGTATTAATTATGATACGCGTAAAAAGGAGACTGAAGTTTATGAGAACCGCAATGATGAGAACTCTCGCAACTAATTTTTTTTGTCCGTATTCTTTAAGTCCAAGAATTATTCCGATGGCAATAAAAACGAAGAATCCAATGATGAGTAAATTTGCCATGTCGCGGAAAAAAGTCCACGAGATATTAATGGCGGTCATGAGTCCAGGACTCAAGAGGCAGGTGTTTACGGTCGGACAGACAGTCAGATTCAGGATAGTCTTTTCAATGACGGCGTTAAATAAAAGTCCTGATAATGTCAGAATTGAGGTGGAGACGTAGACTGCGACCGACCCAAGTCCAGACATAAATCCTCGCCAAAGACATGTTGCAGGACTCGCTAAATTTGCAAGAGTGCTGTCGCAAGAGCTTGGGGCGTTGAATTCATTTTCTGCGTCCACTTGTTGTTGGAGAATATCGCCTCCTTGAGAGGCTCTCTCGCTGAGAGGAATTCCGCCACTGTCATAGAAATGAGTCTTAGGAAACCATGTAGCACCCAAGAACCCAGGGGCATCGTCTTCACAAGCGAAAGCAGTGTTTGGCGGAGCGCTTCCTCCGGTTTTTGCTAGTAAAGATTGTCCGTTTGGGCAAGTTGCCGCTTCGACATGTGTCAGTGGCACAAAAAGAAAGAGGCTTAAAAAAAACGTGGCTCTCAAAAGTTGCGCCAGCTGGTATGAGACCCGGCTTTGTTTCATGGTGTTCCAGCTGTGGTCCAGCGAGTAGCCCACGTACTTATCATTGCCGGGTTGTTTATATTGCACCAGCCGACATTAATGTCGGTGGATGTTTGCCACCCCTCAAGAGTATTTTGAAGAAGTGTCTTCATGCTTTCCGTGACGGCGATTGTGTCTTGAGTCGCATTTGTTACATCAGCAGCAGTGTGCACCTTGTGTTGCGCGACGAGCTGATCTATTTGAATCGTCGCAAGACGACTGCCGGCCAAAGATGTGGTATTTGCGGCCCCTGCTGCGAGCCCATTAAGAAGAGTTATGCCATTTTGCGAGGACTGAATTTTTTGGAGAGCTGCAGCAGCGAGAGGTTTTATTTGAGGATCTATGACCTTGGAAGCGAAGTCAAATTGTGGCGTGGAAGTGGAAATGTGCAGCGTCGCTCCAGGAGTACAAGTGGAGGTTGTGCCGCTGGTAGGAAAAGGACCGCCCGTTCCGGTTGTTGTAGTTGTGGTGCAAATATCTGGGCCAGTGCATGTATTGTCCGCAGAAAGAGGTGTCTTACAGACTTTTTGGATTATGCTTTCCCAGCATTGATTTTGTGCAGCTCGGAGGGCAAGAATGGCGTTGGTTAATTTTTGAGCAGTCGCATTCAAGGCTTTGTTGTAGGCAATTTCGGTTGTGATTGCTTTGTTTACCGCGCTTACTGCAGCGCCAATTATTGCATTTTGGAGTCCCGCAGAAGATTCGGCAGTCATCTGATTTAGATACGAAGGCTGGCTTCCTGTGGGGTCTGTAATTCCAGCAAGTCCTCCAGAACCAGAGAGGACCTGTGCTGAGAAGGCCGCAAAAAGTGAGCCGACCATTTGATCAACGTCGTTTGCGTTGAGTGTTTTTATGTAACCAGAATTAATGGCGAGATTTGTGGTTTCTTGGACTATTGAGCTTGGAGTATCAACCATGCGATTGCCATTTTCATCTATATGGGAGACGCCATAGAATCCGCGGCCATATATAAGCTCGTCTCTCACCGCTTGTCGTTCAGCGGCTATCCGCGCGGACTCAAGATTTGAAAATTGTTGCTCAGCGCCAAGTGGATTACAGGCGTCATAAGAAAGAGCCAAAATATTGTTCCAAAAATCGCCATTTGACACATTTGTCCCGTTACTTTGAATAAAATCTCTAGCATTCGTGCCTCGCATGGGGCATACAAGCACGTTTGAAGGGTTGCGCGTCTCTTGCTGGTAGGATACGGCATACGCGTGACGTACGGCGGGAGCGATAGAAGGATCTGCCTTTGAAAGTGTTCCGTTTTTCAGATCCCTTGCTACGATTCTGTCTGTAAGCAAGCCTTCTTCCATGTTTCTATTTACGGAACGAAGTGGAGAGCCGTCATTTCCGGTTTCTTCCGAAGTGATGATTTTCTTATTTAAAGTTGTAATTGCCGAATCACTCATGCGATTAACCAATCCGCGAAGAACGCACTGTTGGTAGACCATGGTGCCCGTGTTGAGTTCCGTCGTATAGTCTGCAACGGGCACATATACGCCACCGGTAGCAGAAAAAGCACCAACGGAATTTGAAAGCGTAGCGGCATTTTGACTGCATCCAAAGATTCCCTCTTTTGAGAATTGTGTCGATGCGCTTGCCGAGGCCCCTGCCGCAAATGCAACTGACGGAAGGAAGGTCATGAAGGAAAGTGAGATTATGGCCACGCGGAGAGGGATTTTTCTCATAGTGTTTTTTGCGCGGCGTAGGCGCCGATGGAATTAAAAGATGCGAGCACACCTTCTTGTGCGGCAGTATAGGTTTTGAGAAGTGCGACAGAAGCCACGGGGTCTTTTGCATTATCAACCATGGTGTCGAGGGTTGCCGCAAAGCGACCAAGTGCGTTAAGCACGGCGACATGCGCGGGGGCGGCATCTTCGGGGACGATCACTTTTGACGCATTCATAATTGCGCTTCGATAATTGACTGCGGCGGAGCGCAATTTTTGTAAGTCCCCCGGGTCTTTAGAATCAACATAGTGCGCGAAAATAGTGAGCTCAAATTCTTTATTGAGAAGTAGTGGGGCAAAGGCCGTCTGCAAGTCGGAACGGTAAGAAAGAGCGCGTTCGGCTGAAGTGTCTTGGTCAGTTTGAATATCTGACGTTGTGAAATTTCTATATGTTATCTGCGGCGAAAATGTTCGGACTACGTCTTCCACTGCGGCAACGCCAGCGTCTTTCGAGACTCCCCCCTTTGACGCATTTGCATATGCAACGAGTGCGTCGTTTAAAACCGCGCTACCAAGAGGGGTCGACGGGTCTGCGGCGGCTTCTGGTGAGGAAGAAGTGGTCGGGAAAGATTCAGAGCTGTTTTGAGAATTGTACGAGGTTGGAGAATTGATGCGCGTGAATGTCGGCTGCATATTTTGTGATGACTCGTCGAGTTTCCACGCAACCGCGCCCAAGAGAAAAAGCACGGACACTATTGCCGTGATCTGCAAATGTGAAAGCCTAAAAAAACCCGTTTGTGCGGAATCCACAGCAGAAATTATAGCACCGCAACACTGACTTCCAGGTCCAAGAATCTATCTATTAGTGGAATACTCGCGACTCATTTCGAAATGATTTGCTGGGCACTTTAAAGACTAGGAGCCATTTGCAGTACGAAGACACTCCCGGGGTCATCCGCGGCAAATTTCACGTCGTATGTTTGAAATAATAGTGAAAGAGCAATAAAATTTTGAACGAATCGATCTGCCGATGCGTTATATTTTGTCACTGCGGCGACAATATCCTCATTTCGACTGTTATCCGGCACCGCAGCCAGATTTGAACCAATTTCTTGATAGCTTTTGGCAAGCGCCATGCCAGGCGCGGCGGCCTCCTTCGGAACTCCTTGGGTGTTTTCCATAGCTTTCCCTACGGAAACGAGCTCTGCGCCGAGCTGCTTTTGAGCCTCTTTTTTTACAGAACTGCCCCTGTCTTCGATGAAATTCTTGAGGATTTGAGCCGCATCTCGGTGACGATCTTCATATGCCTGAATGGAAGTGCCGATGTCGTTCCCATACGACTTGAGGGCAACTTGAGTCGGAGTGAGGGAGGACTCTTTCTCTACACCTGTATAGGCAGGAATACTGGAAGGGATAAAGGCATACACGTCGAGAGTTTTGTCCGGAGAAGGAAGAGGTTTTTTCGGGGGTGGGCCCGAAAGCTGCGCAAGAATTGAGTTAAATTCGGCGTTTTGTGCGGCTTCTGGGTTTGCGGCAAGCGGGGACTTGCTACCGAATGGAGAAATATACGAGTGGGATTGCGTTTGTGCGGGCGATTCCTGAGGGGAGCTTTCAGCAGACGGTGCATTTTTATCGACCGGGTTTACAAAAATACCTCCCCCACCCCATGTTCCTACGTTGTCGGAAGAGGTTTCGGTATTATGATTTCTTACTATATAGGAGCCGCTCGCTAATAAGAAGCTCGCGCCCAATAAAAGTGCCGCGTAACGATGCGCAGAGAGCCATTCCATATGATCAGCTTACAGTGCGCACTGCGAAACAGAAAGCGCGATGAGTGGAACATTCTCGAGACAAGCATCTGAGAGTAAATTTCTGGTGATACACTTATTACATATGAAGAAGCTTTTTCTGAGGGTACTAATTTTGCTTCTTTGCTCGGCGCCACTCAGTGTGTTCGCATATCCATTCGGCGGACAAATAGGAACAATTGTATATTGTTTTAACAATGCTATTTACGCCGGAGTGGGGCCTCCTAATGGCGGTCCATTTATTTGGACACCATCGACAAGAACATATCAATTTGGTCCTCCTCGGTATGTGGGACAGTGGGTTTTGGGGCTCGCAGCTCCGCCATATTATTGCCTTGTTACTCCTGATGGCATCATCATCTGGAGCGGCATACTCATGACTATGGTTGGTTCGAGTGGGGTCGCCGCGCCGGGACTTTCGGGCGGAAGTGGAGATGGTGCGGGAAGCCCCGGAGGTATTTCAAGCCCTGGAAGTACTGGAACTGGCGGAACGGGCAGTGGTACATCATCCGGCCTTAGTCATGTTCTCATTTCTGAAGTCTACGAAAAGCCAGACGCATCTCATGGAGGCAAAAGTGAAAATGGTTGGATAGAAATTTACAATCCGACTAGTATTGCCGCAGATCTTTCCGGTTGGCGGTTAGAGAGCAGTACCACTGCCGCAACCATTGCCGCAAAGACGCTACTTGATCCGGGGCAATTCATGATTTTCGCAGGGACTTCAGCCGTTAAAGATCTATGGAATCTTCCTTCGAGTGCACGTGTCATTGTATTGCCGGCCTTTTTCAAAGGATCTGACACTTTTGGCGACCACATTATCATTCGTGACTCGGCCAATACAAAGCTTGATTCCGTTTCGTGGGGGTCGGACGTAACCGCATTCTCGCCCGCATCACCACAGTGGTCCATCGGAAATTCCCTCTTGCGAAAATCTCTTTCATTGGATAGCGATTCTTCCAGTGATTGGACTACTGCCCCCTCGCCAACACCAGGGAAGTAATTAGGCGGAAAGTTCGCGTGCGAGCGTGAACCAACTCGACACCGGGACAGATTCTGCCCGTATTTTTTGATCAAGATCGAGCTTGGTGAACGCGTGGGACACTTTTTCTTTCCCAAACACACCCGACAGGTTTCCAGCAAGAATCTTCCGCTTCGAAGAAAAACCTGTTTTCACAACTCGAAAAAAATCTCTCTCTGAGACATCGGTGAAATTTTTCTTTGAGATGTCGGAAATGAGAATAATTGCTGAATCGACGGACGGAGGTGGAGAGAAATTTCCACGAGAAACGCGAGCGACAATTTTGGGCGTCCCGTACGCTTTTACTGAAATTGAAAGAATGCTTTCGCGGTCGGAAATTATTCGGTCGGCAACCTCCTTTTGAATAAGGAGTGCAATGTTCTTTGGTTGGGTTTCAGACTCAAGAAAGGTACGAATAATTTCGCCGGTGATGTAGTACGGAATATTTGCGGCGAGTGAGAACGAGCCACTCGATAGTCCATATTTTCTTGGGTCGAAGTCGCGGACATCGCCCGTTATAATTTCCAGCTGTTTGTTGGCCGATTCATTTGGAAAGATGTTCGGGAGATTTTTGGCGAGCATCTCGTCTTTTTCAATTGCGATGACGTGAGCACCGGACGCGAGAATTTCTTTTGTAAGAGCGCCCTTTCCAGGCCCTATTTCAAGGATAGTTTGGCCCCTGCCAGCACCTACGGCCACCACAAGCGCCTTTGCGTAATGAGGATTCTTGAGAAAATGTTGACCCAGCCGAGCCCCTTTTTGTGCCATAGACGTATACGTTACTCTATATACATCTCATCAAGAAGCCCTCGTTTCGGTTTCTCGGTGGCGAGGAGGCGGTCGTCTATGTCGTTAAAAAATTCCGAGGGAAGCCCCGCTTCGCGTGAGCCGTATTTCATGCGAGCGTTCGCATAACTAAGAAAAAGTCTTTTTCGGGCTCGAGTTACGGCGACGTAAAACAGACGACGCTCTTCCTCGTTGTCGCGATCGCCGTCGTTGCGTATTGAAGGAAAGAGTCCTTGCTCAAGACCCGTCACAAACACGGCGTCGAACTCAAGACCTTTTGATGCGTGGACAGTCATAAGTGCGATTCCGGTGCGCGCTTGTTCGAGCCCGTCTTGTTCGCTTTGCAGTGCCGCTTCTTCCAAAAGTCGCTCGATTCCTTCTGGAGGAAGGAGTCCGGCAGAAGAGTCGTCGTAGCGAGTTGCCAGGTTTACAAGTTCACGAATGTTTGCGAGGCGCTCCTGACCCTCTTCATTGTCGGAAGTGAGCATCTTTTCGATGCCGCTTTCTTCAACGGTAAAACGAACCGCTTCGCTTGCGGGCAAGGTTTCGATTGCATGTTTAATTTTTGCCAGTGAATCGCGAAACTTTTGCACTTTTAGACCAGCGGCCCCGGGAAGACTCTCCCCCGCAAACATTTTCTCGAGCGTTGTTTTTCCGATTCCGCGCGGTGGAGTTGCGACAATGCGTGCCAAGTCGCCCTTTGATTTTGGATTTCGTGCCGCGCGCATATAACTGAGCACGTCTTTTACTTCGGCACGTTCGAAGAAGCGTGTCCCGAGAACGCGATACGGGATGCTGAAATGTAAAAGCGCCTCTTCGAGAACGCGCGACTGAAAATTTTCGCGATAGAGAATGGCTATTTCTCCCAATGACTGACCTTCAGAAGCTAATTTTTGAATAGTTTGCGCCACAAACCATGCCTCATCCATCTCGTTTCGAGCGCCGTATATTCCAATAGGCTCCCCCGTTTCATTTTCCGTGAACAAATTTTTCTTCTTTCTGCGGACATTCTTTTCGATGACAGAGTTTGCCGCAGAGAGAATCGTTCTTGTTGAGCGGTAGTTTTGTTCGAGAGTAACGACCTGAGCGCCAGGAAAGGCGGTCTCAAAACCGAGAAGATGTTCGATATCTGCCCCGCGCCAGCTGTAGATATTTTGATCAATGTCCCCCACAACACAAATATTTCTTTTTTCTCCAGCAAGGAGTCGCGCGATTTCGTATTGAGAGCGGTTAGTGTCTTGGTATTCGTCAATCGTTATGTACTGCCAGCGGTTTTGGAGCAAATTGAGTACGCGAGAATCTTTTCGGAGCAATGTAAGGGTGCGAAGAAGAAGATCGTCAAAATCGAGCGCGTCCTCTTCTGTAAGTGTTTTTTCGTATCCGTTCCAAACTTGCGCTATTTGGCGTTCGCGATACTGTTTTGCGTCTTTTTCAAAGTCGCTCACCGAAACTCCCTCCCCTTTTTGTTTGGAAATTGCCGAAAGCACAGACCTCGGGGTGAGATCCCCAAGATCCAGGCTTTCTATAATCCGCTTAAGTGCCCGCGTGCTGTCATCTCGGTCCCAAATAACAAAACCCCTCGCCACCCC
>JAYTPG010000023.1:0-8406 GCA_043747375.1 Candidatus Kaiserbacteria bacterium
TTAGCACCTTTTGTTCCAATCGATGGACGGAGGTCCACCGTAACCTTATAGGTGGATGTTGGTACTATGTTTGGCTTTTCAAAAGTAGTTAGAAACTACATTGATGTGAAAGATCTACCGAGGTTTAGAATACTCGTCCTATAGAAACCTGTAAAGGACACGTGTGTGGATAACTGAAGTGGCTGTCTTGTCCTTTAAATTATGGCTTCAAAACAAGAGAAATGGGGCAGTGGTCTGAGCCCATCATCTCGGGATGGATTTCTGCGCTCGAAATTCTTTTGGAGATTTTCTCACTAGCAAAAAAATAATCTATTCTCCAGCCAACATTTCTTGCGCGAGCGTTCCCGAAATTGCTCCACCATGTGTAGAGCCCATTGCCTTTTCTAAACATTCGAAATGTATCTGCGTACCCAGCGGCAATAACATTATCAATTCCTTCACGCTCTTCTTTTGTGTACCCATGATCACCTTCGTTTGCTTTAGGATTAGCGAGGTCGTCTGGGGTGTGAGCTACATTGAGGTCTCCGCAAAAAATGACGGGCTTCTTTTTTTCAAGCTGTTTCACATAGGCAAGAAAGCCCGTATCCCAGTGCTTGTGCCGTAGGGCGAGCCTGCTTAGGTCTGGTTTTGCATTCGGAGTGTAGACATTTACAACAAAAAAGTCCTTGAATTCGGCTGCGATTACGCGACCTTCGCCATTCGGGTCCCCATACGCATCTTTCCCGAGACCATATTTCTTAATGATTTCAGGTGGAAAATCGAGCAAAATGGCTAATGGCTTCACCTTGGTAAAAATTGCCGTGCCACTGTATCCCTTGCGCCCCTTTGAAGAATTCCAGTATTCCTCGTAGTCCGGTAAATCAACTTCAGATTGGTGCTCCTCTGCCTTGGTCTCCTGGAGGCATAAAACATCAGGTTTCAGTGTTTCAATCACGGGTAACAGGAGATTTTTCCTATGAACTGCACGAATACCGTTGACGTTCCATGAAACAAGTTTCATGGGCGAAGAATACCATAATCATCTTCACAGCGTTTTAATCTTCTTGTGTCACTCTCCATATATGGAAACGTTATTCACCGCACCCCAAGAGCATGGAAGCACTGAGTGGGAACTTTTTCGAGCAGTGCGAAACGACTTGAGACCCATCTCTGATATTTTGCAGAGATCTCTCGATGGAGGTGATGTGCGACGCCGACAGCCGGTGAATACGGGGAAGGAGAGACAGAGAAGCAAAATTTGGTCTAATTAGTTGTCTCAATTCATAAGCTGTGCACGCTATGGGTTCCGGCGTTTTCCGTGGAAAGCCTTGTGAACTTCGCGAAGATGTTTGTCGGTGACGTGGGTGTACACCTGCGTAGTAGCAATATTGGCGTGACCAAGAAGAGCTTGCACTGAGCGAAGATCTGCGCCATTTTCTAGTAAGTCGGTCGCAAACGAGTGACGAATGACGTGGGGAGTTACTTTGCGGGTGATTCCAGCCTTAATTGCGTATTGCTTCACAATGCGCTCGACTGAGCGGGGAGTGAGGCGGCCGGCATCCTTTCCTTTTCCTGCTTTTCCATAACCCACAAAGAGCGCTTCGCTCATGTCGCCACGTTTTTTCAAATATGCGGCTACGGCTTTTTTTGCTTCGACAGAAAGAAAAACTACACGTACCTTGTCGCCTTTGCCACGCACCGAAAATTCGTCGCGGGAAAGATCGAGGTCGCTATTAAGCGAGCATAATTCTGAAACACGGAGGCCTGTAGAAAAAAGAAGTTCGAGCATGGCGCGATCGCGAAGTGCCGAAAGTTCGTCGCCTTGCGGGCCTTTCATTAAGCGCCCCAATTCATTGGCGGTAATAAGATCGAGGTCGCGGCCACTGGTTTTTGCTAATTCTATTCGCTCAGGATTCAAACTCTCCACATCGCGCTTACGGAGAAATTTAAGAAATGCACGCAAAGCGATGAGATGGTAATTTTGCGTATTCTTTTTCATCGTCCCCGAAGTGCCGGCCGCACGATTTAGATTGATACGAAATTCACGCACCATTCGCTCGGTGATTTGTTTAGGCGCTGAAACTTTCGCGTAATTCAAAAACCGCAGGAGATAGCGGTCGTAATTTTCAACCGTCTTTACGCTCCGTCCTTTTTCAATCTCAAGATACTCCAAAAACTCTGTCTTTAAGACTTTTAAATCTCTCATAGATATTCTCCGCCCACGGCGGACCGGCCTTGGGCCGGGAGGAATTGGGTTTTTAATTCTTTTAAATCCTGTACCATATATTACATAACGAGTGGCAGAATGTCGGAAAGTCTTTCTACAATGTGATCAGCTCCAGCCGTCTCCAAAGACTCACGTGTTCCGAGACCGTGAATGATTCCGATCGTAAGTGCACAGCCGGCGGCCTTTCCCGCCACGATGTCGGACGCGGTGTCACCAATCATTGCGGCATGCTCAGGTGCAATATTTAAAATTTCGAGAACTTTTAAAACGCCTTCCGGGTGCGGCTTATGCTCTGTAACGTCGTTAGCATCAACGACACCATCAAAATAGTTGAGAGCCCCTACATACTCAAGAGATGGCCGCACCGTTTCTGCACGTGACGAACAGATTCCAAGAAGCATGCCTCGTCCTCGCAAAGTCGTAAGCAGCTCATGGAGTCCATCGTATGCGGCAATCAGATCAAATTTTTCTTTTTGAAACATGCGATGAGAGTCTCGGAGCGCAAGGTGGTCGCCTTGCGGGAAGAGCGCTCTGTACCCATCAATGAGAGTTTTTCCTGCAAGTCCTGGAACTATTTTCTCACGACCTGGAACTGCATGGCCATGTAGGGCAGCTGAATGCTCAAATGCCTTGAGAATGAACTCGCGCGTATTTAGTACAGTCCCATCAGCATCAAAAACCACTGCTCTAATAGAAGTGTTCATGTCGCACAATATTTTACCATCTATTTGAGGTATTTTTTCTTTTTTAGCTTCTCGGGCAGGTAACTTTCTTCGTCGTATTTTTTGTAGTCTTTTGCATAGCCAAGATTCTTCATAAGTTTTGTTGGCGCGTTGCGAATATGGAGGGGAATAGGAAGATTGCCGAGATTTTTTACATCTTCCCTCGCGAGACCAAGCGCCTCGTATGCGCTGCGATCTTTTTTTGACTGCGATAAATACGCGACACCAGCGGCCAGATTAATCGCACACTCGGGATAACCAATAATTTCACATGCCCGAAAAACGGCGTTGGCAACAACGAGCGCAGTTGGTTGCGCGAGGCCAATATCTTCACTGGCAAAAATAACCATGCGGCGGGCGATAAAAAGGGGGTCTTCGCCAGCCTCCACCATTCGAGCTAAGTAATATAACGCTGCGTCAGATTGACTCGCGCGCATTGATTTTATAAATGCGGAAATAGTATTGTAGTGTTCTTCGCCTTTTTTATCGTACCGAATGTGCTGAGACTGCACAGCTTCTTTCAGAGTTTCGAGAGAAATTTTTCCGTACAGCCGCTCCGCCGTTTCCAAAACAGTAATCGCTTGTCGAGCATCGCCACTCACCATTTGCACGAGCCACTCACGTGCGTCTTTGGGAACTTTTAATTTAGACCGCGCAATTATTTTTTCCATCTCTTCTTCAGAGTGTTCGTTCAAAACAAACACGCGACAACGAGAAAGGAGCGGCGCAATTATTTCAAAACTAGGATTTTCCGTTGTTGCGCCGACAAGCGTAATATCGCCGCGCTCAACGAACGGTAGAAGAAAATCTTGCTGTGCTTTATTAAATCGGTGAATTTCGTCAACAAAAAGAACTTTCGACTTTTCCTTGAGAAACGTCGCTCGTCCGCCGGCTCGCACACCTATGACTTTTTTTATATCATCTTTCCCTGCTTCAACGGCCGATAACTCATAAAAATCCGCCCCTGCCGCGTTCGCATAAATACGAGCGAGAGTTGTTTTTCCAGAACCGGGCGGCCCCCACAGAATGAACGAGAATAGTTCCTTTTTTTCAATAGCGATGCGCAGAGGCTTCCCCGGACCAACAAGATGTGATTGCCCGACGAATTCATCAAGGTTTTTGGGGCGAACACGAGAGGCGAGAGGCTCCATAATGACAAGTATACTCTTCAGCACTTCTCCTCACATCCGATCGAGGACCTCACGCCTAAGAAAGCTATACACATATCAGGCCCTCTTTGTGGGGTTGCGGGTAAAACGAGACGCGTTACAATTCCCCCATGAGTACTAAAACAATCATCATCGGGGTTATCGTTCTTATCATTATTGCATTTGGCGCGTTTGCACTTATTAAAAACACTTCCCCTGCCGCAGCAACTCCTGCCGCTGCGAACACCGCGGGAACTCAACAGCAAGCAACTGCTTCAACCACACAGGTTCAAGCTCAAGAAGTCACAGTCGGTACAGGTGCGGCCGCTGTTCCTGGCTCTAATGTATCGGTTCTCTATGTCGGCAAGCTCCAGGACGGGACTGTCTTTGATAGTTCTGCGGCACATGGAAACCAGCCACTTTCTTTCACTTTGGGTGCTCAAGGCCTTATCGCCGGCTTCCAAATTGGCGTTAATGGAATGAAGGAAGGAGGGGAGAGGCTAATCGCAATTCCTCCAGCGCTTGGATACGGAACGCAAGATGTAAAGGATCAGAGCGGAAAAGTCATCATTCCAGCTAACTCTACTATTGTGTTTGACGTAAAGCTTGTAAAAGTGACCGCGTCTTCCACCGTCCCAGCGACTAAGGCAAAATAAGCCTTAAAATAAGAGGTTTTTAGAAAAAGCCACGCCCGAACATGCGGACGTGGCTTTTTTCTTGCAAATTTGACTATAGTATGCTATTCTTGTGCGATGTTGACGAAACGCAAGAAGTCGAATGAAGTCAAAAAGACACAGCGACATGACGCTGACACGGGGTCCCCTGAGGTCCAGGTTGCCCTTTTGACGCGCCGAATCGAAGAGCTTTCCATTCACCTCGATAAAAACCGCAAGGACAAGCACTCTCGCCGAGGACTTCTCGGACTTGTAGCTCAACGACGTCAGCATTTGAAGTATCTCGAAACCAACAACAAGCGCTCTTACGGAGCGCTCGTAAAAAAGCTTGGGCTAAAGAAATAAATTGCCCCTTCTGGGGTGATATAGTGTTTAGAGCGGGTTTTATATCTTCGTTTTACTTTTTTATAAGTATTAGTTTTATTTTTATGTCCATCATTAAACATCCTGAACAGCGTGTCGGCGTATTTATCGACACCCAGAACCTCTACCACAGCGCGAAAAACCTCTATCATGCGCGCTGTAATTTCGGCAATATCTTAAAAGACGCCGTTGCTGGCCGCCGGCTTATTCGAGCCCGCGCATATGCGGTAACCACCGAAACAGGCGAAGAAAAGGGCTTTTTTGAGGCACTGGAAAAAATCGGCATCGAAATGCGCCTCAAAGACCTTCAGGTTTTCTCCGGCGGAGCCAAAAAGGCCGACTGGGATGTGGGTCTTGCCGTTGACGCCATTACCGCAGCCCCAAGCCTCGACACTGTTGTGCTCATTACCGGCGACGGCGACTTTGTCCCATTAGTACAGTACCTCCAGATGCACAATGGCTGCCAAGTGGAAGTTGTTTCATTTGGGCGCTCCACGTCGGCAAAGCTAAAAGAGGCGACAGATGACTTCCTAGATCTTGATGAGGACCCGAAGCGCTATTTGATGAATTATCGTCCGACAAGCTCTCGACGCCCAGCACATCGAAACGAATCTCAGGTCGATGAAGTAGGGGAAAAGTTGGGGGTTGAATAGAATTTATTTCTTCCGATCTCTCTTCCAGATCTCCTTAACGAGGAGTGCAAATCCTATTGGATACGTTATTAAAGCCGAGAATTCAAACCAGGCATCTAGCGATGCTAGAAAGCCTCCAATTTTTGAAGTACACCGACAGCGATGTACGTGCCAGGACCACACCCAAACTAATTGCTATAAATCCAAAAAACCATGCCACGGGCAACACAAGGAAACAACCAATCATAGGAATATTTCTTTTCTCAGGTGCGAGGGCGTCCATCTAAGTAATTGTGAACCGTTAGTATTGTTCGTCAATTTCGACGGATTCAATAAAATGTGGTATGGTGGCCTCATTAAGAATAATTGTGGCGGGCGGATAGGCAGTCTTGGCCGAAAAAAAGAGCCAGTGCTGAAATCCGAACGTCACCAAAAATAACAATGCAGAAAAAAGAATATTCTCTCGAAATCGG
Source organism: Candidatus Kaiserbacteria bacterium (assembly GCA_043747375.1). Classification (GTDB taxonomy): domain Bacteria; phylum Patescibacteriota; class Minisyncoccia; order Phycocordibacterales; family UBA2100; genus UBA10103. The sequence goes on from JAYTPG010000023.1 coordinate 6,219, forward strand.
GGGAAAGACGATGACAGCCGAATTTAACGATTGGGCCGACCAAGCAAACGGATCGGTTCTGCTTCGCTATGGAAACACTGCCGTCTTGGCGACGGTCGCTATGGGAGGTAAAGAATCAGACAAAGATTATTTTCCACTCTCTGTCGAATATGAGGAGAAGTTTTATGCCGTCGGCGCGATTTTGGGGAGCCGCTTTATGCGCCGCGAAGGCCGCCCATCAGATGAGGCCGTCCTTTCGGGCCGCATCGTCGATCGCACCATTCGTCCGCTTTTTCCAAAAGGACTGAAGCGCGATGTACAGGTCATCATTAGTGTGCTCGCACTCGAAGATTACGATCCTGATGTGCTCGCCGTTACCGCGGCATCGCTGGCAATCGCCACCTCAAACATTCCGTGGAACGGACCCGTTTCTGCAATTCGAATTGGCAAACAAGCGGGGAGCGATACTCTTATCATGAATCCTACATATGCGGAGCGCGATGAAGAGACGGAGGGTAAGGCCGTGCTCGATCTTCTTGCATGTGGCAAGGACGGCATGATCAACATGATTGAAGTTGGAGCGCGTGAAGTCGACGAATCAATCCTCGAAGCCGGCCTCAAGAAAGCAAGTGAGGTAATCGAAAAAATACAGGCTTGGCAAGAAATGATCATTGCAGAGCGCGGAGTTGCGAAATTCCAGATTCCTGTAGTTGCGGGCACTGAGGGTCTCGCGCCACTTTGGACAGAGCTCATGGTTCCAAAACTCAAAGCATTAGGCGGCATGATCGCAAAGGCTGACCTCGGACTCCTCAAGAGCGAATGGTCAAAAGCCGCACTCGAAAAATTCCCTGAAACCAAACCAAACGCTATCGATGGATTCTACGAGCACGCCATGGATGAGCATGTGCACACCCTTGCTATCGATGAAAATAAACGTGTTGACGGCCGCGCGATGGACGAGATCCGACCACTTTTCGCGAAAGCCGGCGGCATTTCGCCAATGATTCATGGCACGGGCATTTTCTACCGCGGCGAGACTCACGTGCTCGCCGCACTCGCACTCGGCGGCCCTGGCGACGCACAACTTCTCGACACCATCGAGTACCAAGACACCAAGAAACGCTTCATGCTCCATTACAATTTCCCCCCATTTTCTGTTGGAGAAACGGGCCGAGTCGGAGGCATGAACCGCCGAATGATAGGGCACGGCGCTCTCGCAGAAAAAGCATTGCGTGCCGTACTTCCACCAAAAGAAACATTCCCGTACACCATCCGCATCGTATCTGAGTGTCTCGCGTCAAATGGTTCTACCTCACAGGCGACGGTGTGTGCAGGCACGCTAGCGCTCATGGATGCTGGCGTTCCAATCACAAAGCCAGTTGCAGGTATCGCTATGGGCATGATGTCTGACTCCAAGCGCGGAATCTATAAAGTGCTGACGGACATCCAGGGTCCCGAAGATCATCACGGCGACATGGATTTCAAAGTCGCGGGGACCAAAGACGGCGTCACTGCTGTACAGATGGATGTCAAAGTAGAGGGAGTGCCGCTCAAGACACTTACTGAAGCTTTCGCGCAAGCAAAGAAAGCACGCATGCAAATTCTTGAGGTTATTACAAAAGAAATTCCAGAGCCGCGGGCGAATATTTCTCCTCGAGCACCAAGAATCCTCACCCTTAAAGTTAAAGTCGATCAAATCGGTCTCGTTATTGGCCCTGGCGGAAAAACCATCAACGGCATTCGTGAGCGCACAAAAGCAGATGACATCACGATTGAAGAAGATGGCACCGTATTTGTCACAGGAAAAAATGGCGCTGCCGAAGCCGCGTACAAAGAGATCAACGATCTTACTCGGGAATACGAAATCGGGGAGCGTTTCGAAGGACCTGTTGTTCGACTTATGGATTTTGGTGCCTTTGTACAAATTGGACCAAACAAAGACGGACTTGTGCACGTTTCAGAAATGGCACCATTCCGAGTTGATAATGTCACGGACGTCGTACAGCTCGGCGACATCGTCCCCGTTGTTTTGAAAGAAATTGACGAGAAAGGACGGTATAATCTTTCTATCAAGGCTGCCGATCCGGAATACGCTGCACGCAAGGGCGCGAAACCAGGAACAGGAAGTGGCCGTGAGAACAATGATCGACCAGAACGAAACGGGCGAGGTGCGGAAAGACGCAGGTTCTAATCCTGCAGATTTGGATGT
>JAYTPG010000024.1:0-18163 GCA_043747375.1 Candidatus Kaiserbacteria bacterium
TCTTCAAGAGAAAGCACATTTTTCTTTTCTCGATCGAGTTCACTCAGAAGCGAATAAAGTGTGGTTGATTTTCCAGATCCAGTGGGACCAGAAACCAAAATGAGTCCGTGCGGCTTCGAAATCGCCCGACGCATGATGCCAAGATTTCTCTCGGTGAGTCCGATCTTGTCGATAGAAATATAGCCGTGGTCACGATCGAGAATACGTATCACGACTTTCTCGCCACTGTAAGACGGAAATGTCGAAACACGGAAGTCTATTGGTCGATTGTCGATGGACGCAGAAAAACGTCCGTCTTGTGGCTTTCGTTGCTCGTCAAGGCGGAGGGACGCCAAGACTTTAACGCGCGCAATAAGTGCGCGCTTCGTGTTCTCCGGCAAAATAACACTGGTATGCAGATCGCCGTCAACGCGGTATCTCACGCGAACTCCCGACGGGAGCGGCTCAATATGGACGTCTGATGCGCGACCGTCGATGGCATAACGCAGAATTGTTGACACAAGTTTAATCGCTGGCGCATCTTCCTGAATGAGCGCACCGTTTTCGCCCACTTTTCGGACCGGAGCGTCCAGATCAAGTGGAGCAAGATCATCAATGGATTTCTTTTCCTCTCCTTGCTCAGCCTTCAAGTCGGAAACAGCGCGATCGACTTCCCCTCCCAGCCCTCGGTACATTTGAAGTATTCGATCAAAATCAGAGCTTGATATTTTAAAAACTTTAAACGGCATTCCCGACGCCCGCGAAATGAAGTTCAACGCGTCAACACCTTGAATGCTGTCGGGGTCTGTCATCCCCACCTCAAGCACTCCTTCCTCTACGGCGATCGGAACGAGTCGATAATGCTCGGCACTCTCTTCGGGAATATAACGCAACACATCGTATGGTATTTTTCCATCAGGAATAGCTCGCAGCGGCGCCTGAATAGCCACCCCGTCATTTTCTCCCGCAGAATTTCCGTTTAACGGCGGCATACAAAATTAATATTCATAGTAGACATAAAGCTTATGTGAATGTCTCTTGGGAGACGCCTCACTATTATACGCGCATTTCAGACGGCACGTCGCCCGTTTGTAGAAAAAGTTATCTTCCTTTTCCTCCGGTACCAAGAGACTGCGGCGTCTTGGTAGATGATGTTGCCGCGACGCTGGTCACCGCTCCAACCAATGGCGCAAAAGGATTTGGTCTGCCAATCGGTTCAGCAACAATTTCTGTAGAGAAATCTTTCAGTCCCTTGAACGCCGGTTGTGAAAGTATGTTTCCATCAAGCTTAATCGATCGCAATGCCAAGAGTGTGCTGACCAGTTCCTTATCCACTGCCCCGTCCCCAACGGTTTGTGTATCAAGGAGTGATGTCGAATCAGTTCCCCCAGAAGTGAGGCCGTACCACGCAAGGCCTGCAACGCCGAGGGCGACTATGATGACGATGAAAGTTTTTGAGCTAAGTAAGCGAGACATACAAATTATTTAAGCCAATAGGTGCGGAGGGTAACATCATACGTGTAATATGCTGCATTCGCGCCAAGACCTCCGCCGCCGGGCGTAAGCGAAAGTGAGACAAGATCAACAACGCGAAGTGCGGATTCTAGATCTTTCAGAAGCGCGAGAAAATCTTCGTAGGTACCCGCAGTGGAAAATTTTATCGTAACAGAGTCGTATTTCTGTAGACTCGAGGCAGGTCCAATCGCGCCTGCAGTAGTCCCCGCAGACGCGGGGGTTGAAACGTCAACGTTGGCAATCGGCATTTTAAATTTAGCCGCAAGATTATCCAAATCCAAAATAAGTGCGACATTGTCGACATGGTCGGGAAGCATTTTTAAAATCCGATCACGATCAGATTGCGTGAACGAATTATATTTCTCGAGGAGTGATTGTTTTAGTTTTTGCAATTCTGAAGCCTTTTCCAATGCGGCATCATATTGCTCGCCTTGCGCTTTCAGGCCCTGAACACCATCGTAAGTGGGCTTGGTATACATGAAAAACGCCGCGCCTGCGAGCATTGTAAGAATTGCAGCGAAAATGTATCGAGCCATATCTATTGTTGTGCTCCGACCCCCGGGCCGTCAAACGGGGACGCGGGTTGCGTTGGTTTTTGAGTCTTCTCGACTGGTTGCGTGTCCGCGGGCGTTTGTGGGGCAGGAGCGAGGCTTTTTACATAGTTGATAGCGGTAGGATTAACGAGAGCGCTAAGAGAAAAATGAACGCCATCGGGCTGGCGACCAATGCCAGAAAAAATCGGACTGGTGATTACGGGGTTCTTACTAAAAAGCTGCGCTTGTAACGCGATCGAGTTAACGCTCTGTGCAATTCCTTCCATCTTAATCGAGAAATGCTTACCATCGCCGCCCTGAAATGCGAGAGACCTAAAGGAAATTGTGGCGAGCGTCTCTTGGGAAAGAGCGGCGAAGAAAACGGAAGTGGCCACATGCTCCGCCAAAATAGTGTCCGCGGCATGCATGCGGTCATCAAGACGTGTTAATTGCTGTATGAGTGACGGTTCAAACGCGGACTTGGCTCGCTCCAATTGCGCGGCCTTAGAAGCCGTCGCCGTTTGAAGATATTGAACGTATAAAAATACACCCCCCGCGAGGGCCCCCGAAGCAACAAAAAAAACTATCGAGAGAAGGAGGGCAAGGTCTGACAATCCATTTGTCTGAATACGAACAGCATTGGCTTTTACTTCGCCAGCATCATGTGGAATGAATGATGATTGTATCCCTGAGTCGGCCATAAATAATATGTGTTAATTGTGTCTCAATCCCCGAAGGGCAAGTCCGACTGAAACTGAAAAGCCGGGTCCTATTTCTCGCAAAACGGTCTCGAGAAACGCCGGCGCTTCCGTGTGGGCGAATGGATTTGCGATTTCAACTTCGGCGCTCATATTTTGCTTTGCGTATACCGCGAGTCCAGGCAAGGAAGCTCCTCCACCGGTCAAAACAATACGCGAGACGTTCTTATTATATCGTTGCCCGTAGCTCAATAGTACTCGATTCACCTCGCTAAACACACGCGAGAGTGTTGATAACAAGGCGGTTTTAATTTTGTCATTCTCGTCGACCGAAAATGCGGTTGAGTCCATCAGACCGTGCTCTCGTTTTACGCGTTCAGACTTATCAAATTCCCATGTCATGGTGCGACCAAGTGTCTCGGTCATATGCTGACCGCCGAGAGTGAGAAGATGGGTAAGACGCACAATTCCCCGCTCCACGACATAGATTTTTGTTGTCGCAGCTCCTAGGTCAACGACCAAAATCGGTGCAATTCCGTGCGCGAGCGTCGAGCGAACGGCGCTAAAAATTTCTACTTCGTAAAAATTCGTTTTTACGCCCGCCGTTGCGGAAATGGTTTGATATTGATTCAGCAAATTATTATGAATTGCGACGAGAAAAACTTCTTGCCCTTTTACGCGAACCGCCGCTTTGTCTTGGAGTTGATCAAACGCACTTTGCTCGCCCTCTTGATGAGGAATTATGAACCAGTCGAGGGTAACCTCGCTCACGGGTACGGGAATATATTTACGCGCTTCGATTGGAATGATTCGTTTCAGTGATTCCTCATCGACTTTCGGCAAATCAAGAACAGAAACGAGACTCCCTGAAAAAGGAATCGATATTCCTCCCGTCCGCGAAGTGACATTTGCTTCTTTCATAAGATCGGTTATCGCTTCTGCGATTTTTTCTGGTGGCAGTTTGACGACTTTCCCGACGGGCTGATTTCCATAGGGGCCGAGTGCTATTTCGCCATACGTCTCCAAAACGGCGATACCGCGCGACGCGCGCAATTGCACAATCTTTGCTGAAGACGCTCCAATATCAAGTCCGAGTACACTCGTTTCTTGTGACGTCCCCATTGAAGGAAAGTTTTTGAAAATTGAGCTGAGAGAAAAAGCCATATCGATTATTGGAAGCCATGTCGCCCATGCGCAAAAATTATACGCACATCAAAAGGCGCAATGCATGGAGTGTAAATTATATCACGCAGTGGCGATCAATTTAGGCAATGGTGTTGATTTTTGCCGCGAGAATGAAATCATTTTCAGAAAGACCGTGTATTGCATGTGTCGTAAGTGAAATTCCAACTTTCCCCCACGCAAGTTCGATGTCGGGGTGATGGCCCTCTTGTTCTGCGAGTGCGCCAACTTTGTTTGTAAAGGCGAGTGCCTCGGCAAAATTTTTAAATGTAAAATCTCGAGTCAGCTTCGTTGCCTCGTCATTTCTCTTCCAGCCTGGAATCTGCTTCAAAAGGACGTCGGCTTCGACACTGTTAAGTGGCGGCACGCCCCCTTCGCACGCAACACAGACTTTTTGCGTTAGATCCATACTCTGTAGTATACAGCAAGGGTATGTCGAAACCGGTTGACCTCGCGAGGCATATATTTCGATGCTTTCTAGATATCCTTTTGCCGCTGCGCGAACGTGCCGGGCGCACCGAGCGAAGATCCCCGCATGATTTCACCGTCTCTCCTTGCTCTCATGAGATGCGGGGCGAGACGATTACCACACTCCTCGACTATCAAGACACAAAAGTAGCGGATCTCGTCCGTGCCCTCAAATACGAACACTCTTCTCATGCGGCGCGTCTTTCTGCCTATATTTTGTCTGATTATTTGCGCGAAGAAATCGCGAGCCTTCGTGCATTTTCTCCGCGCAAAATATATGTCGCTCCAGTGCCCCTTCACAAAGACCGGCTTCGCTCTCGCGGATTCAATCAAGTTGAGAAGATTCTGAAACAGTTTCCTTCTGATTTTCTTGACGGCACCGTGTCGAAGCTTTCTCCCCATGCGCTTTCTCGAGTTCGAAACACGCCACAACAAACGAAATTATCGCGAGTGGAGCGAATTAAAAATGTTGCAGATGCCTTTTTGGCCGATGACTCTTTGCATGATGCGCACGTGATTCTTATCGACGACGTCACGACAACGGGCGCCACCATTACCGAATGCGCTCGTGCTTTAAAAAAAGTCGGCGCAACGACAACCCTTATCGCTCTCGCTCGTGCCTAAACCGTACTTGAATCCTCCTGTATTCGACGTATCATAGCGTGATATGGAACCATCCACTGTTAAAAATTGGCTCACGTGGCCAATTGGTATTGCAATTATTGTATTACTCGCCGGCCTTTATTCGGTTAGCACGTATAACGGTTTTGTTCGTCAAAACGAAACGGTAAATACCGCCTGGGCGCAAGTGGAGGCGCAGTATCAACGCCGACTTGATCTCATCCCAAATCTCGTAGAGTCCGTAAAAGGCATTATGAAGCAAGAGCAAACAGTCTTTACGGCGATTGCTGACGCGAGAACTCATTACGCCGGAGCAACTACCCCTGACGCGAAAGCGGCAGCCGCTACTCAAGTCGAAAGTGCGTTCGCTCGACTCTTGGTCATCATGGAAAATTATCCTCAATTGAAATCTACTGAAACCGTGCAGAGTCTCATGGCGGAATTGGCCGGCACGGAAAACCGCGTTGCGGTTGAACGCGGAAGATACAACGAGACGGTGCGCGATTACAATATAAGCGTAAAGACGTTCCCTCGATCCGTGATCGCATCTACATTTGGTTTTTCTCCTCGAACCATGTTTGTTGCTGATGTTGGCGCTGAAAGAGCGCCGAAAGTTCAGATTTAAACATGTATCGGGCTGCGCTTCTCGGAGCGACACTCATTTTTTTCTCTCCGGTCATACTTTTCGCGTATTCGTCGCCGGGCAAACCCACGGGGCATATTAATGATTTCGCAGAGGTATTAAGTGCGGAAACAAAAAAGTCGCTCGAGCAGGAGCTTGTGTTGTTTAACGCTAGCACTTCAAACGAAATTGCCGTCGCGATCGTGAAGAGCATGGATTCAGACTATGTCGAGCATTATGCGACAAAGCTTTTTGAAGAATGGCACATCGGCAAAAAAGACAAAGATAACGGCGTGCTACTTCTCATATCCGTCCAAGAGCACGCGCTTCGCATAGAAGTTGGCTACGGATTAGAAGGCGCGCTCCCCGACTCGGTTGCCTCACGAATATTACATAACGAAATGACGCCGCGGCTAAAGCGCGGTGATTACGACGGCGCCGTAACCGAAGGCGCTAGAGCGATTGAAAAAGCAACTCAGGGAGAATATTCCGCGGCAACCGAGACCGTTTCACTTTTTCCTAAACTATCATTCAGCGGGCTCATAGAAAATGGTTGGATTTTAGTCGTCGCAGGCATCGCCATATTTCAATGGCTGGCCGCAATCTTGAGTCGCACAAAATCGTGGTGGGCGGGAGGCGTGCTCGGTTTTGCATGTGCATTTGGCATAAATTGGCTTTTTGCTCTTGCAAATCCTTTGTCATTGGGGCTTATCGCACTCATGACCGTGCTTGGACTTGCATTCGATTTTCTTGTTTCCAACTCCTATAAAAAGGCCACCTCTTCGGGATTTTCGCCGCCGTGGTGGACGGGCGGTAGCTCGTCGCCTTTTGGAGGGAGTTCTGAAGGAAGTTTCGGAGGATTCGGGGGCGGCTCTTCTGGCGGAGGAGGCGCGTCCGGTAGTTGGTAACAGAGTCCCCTTGTGAGTGAGGGATTTCGTATGATAATGCCTCCATACCGATATGATTCAAAAAAGATCTCATGCGAGGCTCGCGCGCGAAGCAAAATTAACTCCCGAGGTACTGAACGAACACTTCCACTCGAATTTGCACTTCGAAAGAAACTGGACCGATGCGCTGGCTGAATTTCTCACTCAGCAATTCGGCACCATTGTTTTCCTCGCGTTCAATGTTGGTTTTTTTATATTGTGGTTTCTTTTCAATCTCGATGTATTTGGTATTCCCCCATTCGACCCATTTCCTTTTAATTTGCTTACAATGATTGTGTCGCTTGAAGCTATATTCCTTTCGGTTGTTGTGCTCATTAGTCAAAATCGTCAGGGGCGTATTGCAGACATCCGCCAGCAAATGGATTTCGAGATAGACGTTCGCTCAGAAGAAGAAATAACCAAAATGCTTTATATTCTCGACGATCTTCGACAAAAGGCCGGTATCGAGAAACACGACGATGAACTCGAACAAATGAAATTGCGTGTCGACCTACAGCGAATCCAAGCCGAAGCGGAGCAACAAAATTAGTAAAAAGTGGACGTGATTCTATTGCTCGCGCATGGTATGGTAGCGAGCATGGAGAGGTGCCAGAGCGGTCGAATGGAGCACACTGCTAATGTGTTGAGCCTCTAAAGGGCTCCGAGGGTTCGAATCCCTCCCTCTCCGCCAACTTGTGCTAGCACGAGATACGTGTTCTGATATGCATCTCGAGCTAGCCTCAAGGAGTCCGCGAATCCTCGGGACGCATAGTCACTATCTTTTATCGATAGTATCTCGACACTTATTTTCAATGTCGGTTATTGTTAATTAAAACTAGAAATTTATAAAATTTTGAGGGTCAATTCCCTATTTCTTGCCTTAAAACCGTATTTGACCCTACTGAAAACCTTCATTTTTTTATAAACTTTTGTGTGTAATTAACACTCAGCCTTTCGAGCATCAAATAATATATACTTGCGCCATGGAAGGAATTAACGAGAAACTGTTCCCGCACGATGAGAGACGCGAGCACAACACCGCAATCGAGCAGCAGATGCAAAAACTACAAAAGGAATTAGAAACGGCCCATGAGATCCGTGATGCCGAAATTCAGGCACTGGACTTTGAGCTGGAAGAAATTTTAGCGCGGGGAGCATCCGCAAAAAAGCCAATGACCGAGAAAGAGCGTCTCCAGATAGTTGAGATTTTTAATCAGAGACGAAGACATATTCAAAGTGACTATGCGGCAAAAAAACTAGATATACCGGGGAGAATACGTCTGCTTGGAAGCTCGCTGGAGCTGCACTCGTAGAATCAACTAAACGTAGAGAAGGGCATCGTGGATTTGGAATCTCGAAATAAAATAAACTCAGTCCTTGTCTGATGATATATTATTTTAATATGACCACTAAGGCAGGGCGCGGACTTGAATCGATTCCGGGTGTGGGAAAATCTATCGCCCAAGATCTGCGCAATATCGGGATCGACCGACCAAGCTGCCTTAAGAGTGAGGACCCGGAAAAAATATACGCAAAATCAAATAAATTCGCCGGCGTCACACAAGATCGGTGTCTATTATATGTGTTTCGTTGTGCGGTGTATTACGCGAAAGGCGGACGAAATCCCGACAAACTGAAGTGGTGGAATTGGAAAGACTAGCCAAACGTAAACGTGTACGCTTGAAGACCTGGGGAAGAAATAATGAATTCAAGAAGATGGTCTCCGTAGGCGGTATCCCCTACTATTGAATACAACCGATTTTCATTCACGCGAATATAGCTTTTCCCATTTTTGAAGAACACGTCTTTGCCAGCGAATGATGCGTCGAGCGACTTACTGTCTCGCAACACCTCAACCTCAATCGGGGCATTCTTTCCCGAACCAGCTACGAGATACACATTTTTCGCTTGGTAGCGGTAATCAATTCGATCGCTTCCCGTCGAGGAATTTCCTACGGTCGCTGATGTCTCGGCATACTCCTGCCTTATATTCCATGCACCTAACAGATACAGTGAATTCGGTTTAATAGTTGAAGGCTCTGTAAAAACTTGCTCACCTTGCACTCCAGGAGAACCACTTCCAAGGTATTCGTTTCGAGACGCGCCAAAATACGTCTCCGGAGAACCGAGTTGATGCGAATCTACCGTCACCACATTCGCGGGTGCCGCAGTCGAAGTGCTTGGCATGTCACTTCCAAGACGCTTCGCTCGTTCAGCGAGCGCCGCCTGAATTGCACGTTCAGTCACATCATAATTTCCCTCTCCCGCATGGTCGTACACAATGAATCCGTCGATATCTACAAGATATTTTCGAGGCCAGAATGAATTTCCAAATGCATTCCACGTTCCATATTCATTATCAAGAACCGTTGGGTACTTGAGACCAAACTTATTGACCGCATCCTGCACATTTGAAAGGACGTGCTCGAACGCAAATTCTGGAGTGTGGACGCCGATAATTTCAAGACCTTGGTCTCGGTACTTTTCGTCCCATGCTTTTAGATACGGGAGTGTTCTCTGGCAGTTGATGCAGGAATACGTCCAGAAATCTATAAGCACCACTTTCTTGCCCTTAAATTGTCCGATCGTGATTGGTTTTCCGTCGGGAGTGTTGATGTAGCCATCAATTGACGCAAGCTCTGGTACTTTGGGATAGGTCATTGCTTTTTTTGCGGCGCTCGCAGCGGCAAGAGTTGGTGACGTCGGCACTGACGTAGTAGTTGAACTTGCGACCGGAGACGTGCCATTTTCACTTCCTGCCCCTTGAGTCGTCGTGGCCGCAGGGCCATTGCATGTGCCATCAGCGCAGGAAAGTGGTTTCTTTTCTTCCCGTGCCTTCAAAAGAGTTTGCTCGACCATGGTGATGTCGTATACGTGATTGATGAGCCACGTTTCAATCGCACGTTCTGAACCTGAAAACACAAGTACCCCAACAAGAATGAATAAGGCTCCAATCGATTTGCGGAACCACCCGCGAGGATCGGCCGCAAGACCCAGTCGATCAACAATACGTTGTCCTGCAAGAGACACGAGCAAAAGCATCAGTACGAGACCGGTCGTGTATGAAAGTAGGTCGATGAGACCTACACCAAATGAGGCTGGCAGTACGGTCGCGAGAATAACGAAATAGGTGGGGCTACAGGTAGAAAAAACAGGCCCGAGAGCCGCGCCCACGAGCACATCCCCCCAGAATGATTGTTTTACAAAACCAGCCGACATCGCCTTGTTCGATTCACGGCTGATTTTGTTCACCACGCCGAGCGAATCCCAAATTTGTGGAAAAAGTGTAACGACACCGAAGAGCACAAGGATGCCGCCTGAAAACCATTCCCACGCGTATTGTGGGATCCCAATAAAAGCCGTTGAAAATTTTAGAATGAGCGTGAAAACTATGACCGACGCACCGAGCGAGAGCGAGACCACATATGCGCGCTTTTTATTTTGCCCCCCCGCAACTGAGCCACCGACAATGATGGGAAGAAGTGGCAGCACACAAGGAGCCAAGACTGTTAGCGCGCCTGCTATGAATGCGATGAAAAATAACAACATATGTTTTATTGTACATTCGCGAGAACATCAGCAAGTTTAATGCTGTCTCCCCACTTTTTAATAAGCACACCATTTCCGTCCACCTGTACAAACGTGTGTTGATACGTTACTCCGTACTTCACCTTAAGATCCGTCGAGTTGTCGTAGTTTACTTTCAAGACAGTGAGACCCTTGGGAATAGAATTCGCGTGCGACATAACCTCAGTCTCGAGCGAGCGGCATATCGGGCACCAGTCAGCGTGAAAAAATAGCACGACTTTGCCATGCGCTGCGGCTGACGCAATTTTCTCCGGCGCATACGCCTCATAGGTTCCTTTTTCCATCATTGCGCCTTCGCTCGAAGTAGCCATCATAGCGCTGTCATGCATCTTGCCTTTTGTCATAGCCCCTCCATCTGGCGTGATCGAGCCATCGTTCCAGACTGACTCTCGTTCTTTTAATGCCATACTCGTTCCGTCTGGTTTCGTGACAATCCCGCTCATTGAAACCTTTACGCCACTAGGAAAAACATAGTCGCGATCAAGTGCAGACATTTTTCCATCCTGATCTAATACTATCTTTCCGTCTTTAAACATGACGCCTGCATCCATCATTCCAGCTTCATGCATCATGTCTTCCGTCACGGCTTTCCCCAACTCGCCGGATTCAGAACGTGAAGCATTGATCTTCATAAGAACAAAGGCGGCCACTAGAACCAAAACTATTGCGCCAACAATGTAAGTCAATTTGTGTGTCATAGAGATTTTGAATAGGTAATGAATCAAGTGTATGTAATAAAAATAATATGTCAAGTCGGCTTGACATATTCGTGTGGAGAAATGATTCTAAAGATACTGATTGCTGTAGATTCGCATTGATATTTTGGCGAGAACCATGACAACGAGCGCAGCGACAAGCCACGGATCAAGTGCATCTTGAAGACTCTGAGCAACAATACCGAGCAAAAGCACGCCCCCGCCGAAAAGAAATGCTGTCCGTCCCGCAAACATTCGGTGTGCATCGTCGCGCTCGTCACGAGCGTTTTCTCGCAGAACAAAGACAGAAAAAATCCCAAAGGTGACGATGGCAGCGGCAAGCATCGCCATATGCGCCATCGTTGGCATCCAAAAGTGTAATGGATTCAAAATTAGTACTCCCAAGGCGATGAGAACAATTGCACTGATAACTTCTAGTTTCATATTGTTAGTTCGTAATTGTAAATATATCATCTACCGAGGTACGAAAGTGGCGCGCTATCTTGAGCGCAAGCAGAATTGAGGGCGCATAATTCCCCTTTTCAATAGCAATGATGGTCTGACGACTTACACCGACCCTGTCCGCAAGCTCCTCTTGCGTTATGCCAGATTTTGTTCGGAATGACTGAACCTGATTTGATACGTGATCGACCATACGGATACTGATTGAATCAGTATGGACTGACTGGACTGAAATGTCAACTCTGCTTTACATTTGCGTGCGGCGCAACAAAAAATTAGTAAGCGATCACTGTAACAAAAAGCTCCGGATGTAAGTGATCATGAAAATCATAAACTCCTTTTTGCTTTATTCTGAGTCGGTACGCATCCTCGGGACCAAATTTTCCTGAGCCAAAATCAACGTCTGAATGCTGGTGGGCTTTGTTGTATTCATTTCCTTGTCCTAGTTCTATGTCATGGTCTCTCCCGTCGACGCCGTTAAACTGGACATACTCTCCTACTTTTAGGGTGAGTGCGTCGGGGACTGCTTTATCCATTCGCAACTCAATGTGCGTAATTGGCACACGATTACCGTCCGACTCAATAACAAACATCTCCCTCTGGGTTTTAGACCAAAAGAAAAGGCTCATAATGACCCCCACCAAAAAAAGTGCGCTCAGAATCCAGACTGCTTTCTTTGGATGGTCATGCATTAGTTTTTGAGCGCGATTGAGACACATACTGAATTTACTCGACAATGATAGTTCCCTTCATCCACGGATGCGGTTCGCAATGATAGGTAAACGTTCCTTTCGATTTGAATGTGTGCGTGAACGACTCTCCCTTCTTAAAGTAATCACTCGCAAGTTCAGAACCAGTATCACTGGTTACCGTATGTGACGCGCTGTCAGTATTGCTCCAGATAACAACGTCGCTTACATGGACCTTTATGGATGCGGGAGAAAAGGCATAGCCTGCGGCACTGATATGAGTAGTTTTATTTTCCATCAGTTTTTTTTCTGGGACCGACGCCACTTTTACAGGAGTCTCAATCTTTGCTTTTGCCGTTACATCCACTTTGGGTTCCGCGACGGGGGCTGGGGCTGGAGTGGGTTCCGGCCCAACAGCCGATGCCGGTGGTTCGCCTGCGCTCGGAGACGCGGGCAACGTTGCCGCTTCATTTCCGACATTGTTTTGCGAAGCCGACTTCGTTATATATATAAATCCGACTCCACACAGAATCAATATCAAAATTATAGGAAGTAATTTATTCATAGGATTGTTTCTAACTCAATGCGCGTAGCAAAGCTACGCGCATTGAGTCGATGAAACTAAAACAATTCAGGGTGCTGCTTAACGATCGCACCAGAAAGCGCATCGGCAATAGAACCAATTTGGTTATACGCTTCGGTCTGCTTTGAATACGACGTTGCAAAGTCACCTGCGCCGTACGAGTCAACTGCGCCCTTCAAGAGAAGGACGTGCTGCGTAACGAGCTGGGCAACCGCTTCACGCGGCAAATTTGGATTTGCCTTTGAGAAGAAGTCTGCGATAGCAGGAACATAACCTTCCGTTAAGTCCTTAACAGCCTTGTCCATCTTTGCTTTATCTCCTGCTTTCGCGCCAAGAGTGTAGTCAACAAAGAATCCGATGTGGCTGCGCCATATTGCAAGGAACGGCTCCTTTGCACTTGGCCCATAGACGCTGGCGACCGCATCAGCAATCCCGACAGAGTTTTTGTCGAGTTCTGCTGCTACCTTGTCGAACGAAGCGTGACCATCGAAGCCAGCGCGAACTGCCGCTGACGCAAGATCAACGTGCTGTCTCTCGAGCGCATTAAGCGCGACACGGAGATTTGCAGCCTTAGTGTCAGTTTGGAGGCTTGCAGAGTGAATGCCAGCCAAAAGACTTTGAATAACACCAATGATTTGGGTAAGAAGTGCCTTTGGCACCGTTACCATTTCCGACGACATCATCGAACCTGAAGATGTCATCATAGAATCCATCGCAAGCGCGCTCACTGGAAGAGCGAATGCGAGCGCCATGACAGTTGACGCAGCTACCTTTTTTACATTCATCATAATAATGTTCTTAACGATGCGCGGAGAGCCATGCACCAGCTCTTCTACGCACTAATAATAAGATTAAGATCCTTTTCAGGGATACTTAACTGCGTTAAGTATCCACGTAATCCCGCCCTGGTCAAGCAAGAGGGTGTGCATAGCCCCCTTCTTAATCCGGAATATAGTCTTCGAGATTCCCTTGAGGAATGTCTCTGCCGTTTTCGGAGATGATCGAGAGAGTTCTAAGGTATCCGAGAAGATCTCTTGGTCTCACTCCTTTCAAAAGAGGTCTCGTAGCAACACGCATGATCTTCTCGATGCGAACAACGCCGTCTTCGCCTTTTTCGGTCAATTTTACCACGCGCTCTCTTCGATCCTCTCCTTCGGTAACGCTGATCCATTTATTTTTTTCCGCCTTAATGAGAAGTCGGCTCACGAGAGGCGGTTGCACTCCCAGCTCTTTGGCCAGCTCACTCGCCCGAAGACCTTTTTTATGGTGCGAAAGTATCCCCAAAATCGCCCACTCTATTGTGGTGATTCCCTCATCTCGAAGTGCGGCCGCGCTTAAATGTTTTAGCGTTCGATAGCCTCGGGCCTGAATGAGGCCGATTTCGTATGTCGTGTGGTTTTTTACCACAAGCGCTATGTCTGAAAAGAATCCCATACAATACTCATCGAGTGTAGCCTAAACTAGTAACAGTAGCGAGAGCTTGCATTGCGATGTGCCGACGGCCATTTATGCGCATTTCCACCGCCTCCCTCCACCCTGGTACACCATAGCATATTTACTTTACTTAGTTAAGTATTATACTGAGGGGTATTATCAATATTAATAGCTAGAAATTATTCTATGTTCAGAAACACCTTGGGAACTGACGCTCGTGAGACGGGCTTAATTCTCATCATTACTGGTTTTGTCGCAAGTCTCCTATTGGCGGGAATTGCGAGCGCATCGAGTCATCGCGAAGCACCACTCGTTAGTGGAGACCCGAAAGCGGATGCGACCGACTTGTATGCGTTCGTGAGTCCGGACAGCCCTTCGACGGCGACTCTGATTGCAAATTATTTGCCATTCGAAGAGCCTGCAGGAGGTCCGAATTTTTATTCGTTTGACGACAATGTCCTCTACGAAATAAAAATCGACAACGATGGTGACGCGAAGCCAGATATTTCGTATCAGTTTCGTTTCAAGACGGCGACCGTGAATCCAAATACGTTCCTCTACAACACAGGACCGATCACCTCGCTTACGGACCCACACTTCAATGTTCGACAGACGTACACTGTCACGAAAGTAGAGTATGGCCGAAAGAATCGATCCGGGCGTGACGAAGGACGTGACGGCGAACGAGCAACCGTTTTGGCGACCAATGTCCCCGTTCCTCCAACAAACATCGGACCAAAATCAACGCCGAATTATGGCGCCCTTCAGGCCGCGGCCATCACTCCCCTCTCTAATGGAGGCAAAGTGTTTGCGGGCCAAAGTGATGACCCGTTCTTTGTGGATTTAGGAGGACTGTTTGATCTCCTCACCATTCGACAACTCCCTGGAAATACTGGCGGAGGTGTTGACGGCCTCAAAGGGTATAACGTTCAATCAATCGCGATACAGGTTCCTATTTCCGATCTCACAAAAGACGGCAAGAAGCCGGTAAATGCAACCAGTTCGAACGCCGTAGTCGGTGTTTGGACAACAGCATCTCGCCAAACAATGAAAGTGCTGCGACAAGGTCGCGGACGCGATGATCTCGGGTCCGACTACAGTGGCAACTGGGTGCAAGTTTCTCGTCTTGGAGCACCTCTCGTAAATGAGGTGGTTATTCCTCTAAAAGATAAGGACCTCTGGAACTCTTCGAAGCCAGAAAATGACGCACAGTTTGCGGAATACGTTGCTAATCCTGAGCTTGGCGGACTCTTGAACGCTTTGTATGGAATTGTAGTTCCACCGCAGGGCGCATTCGGCACCCCATCGCAACGCGACGATCTTGAAGCTGTGTTCTTGACGGGTATCCAAGGCCTCACTCAACCGAAAAATGTGACTCCTTCGGAGGAACTTCGATTGAATCTTGCGATTGCCCCCGCTGCTAATCCGAATTCTTTGGGAGTAGTTGGTGGAGACACGCAGGGCTTCCCTAACGGTCGCCGTCTTGCAGACGATGTAACCGACATCGAAATCAAAGCAGTTGCGGGAGCAGCGTATCCTCTGTTCCACCCAACCTTTACGCCTGACCCTCTCGCCGCAAAACTTGGCGACGGGGTAGATGCTAACGACGCAGCATTTCGAACAACGTTCCCATACTTGGCGCTGCCATGGAATGGGTACGACTCGAAGCCGCACGCTAATTAGTTTCTCACTCAACTCCCTCGGGTGCTTCTTCGCTCGAGGGAGTTTGGGTGTACGATTGAACAATTATGAAATTGGGCTCGACCTCGTACTACTTTTTTTGTGCAGCACTTGCACTTTTTCTCAGCATCGGTTTCGTCTTTTTTCAAATACACAACGCAGGCTCACAGACCGATAACTCGAATGCTCTTTCACTTTCTCTAACCGACAGAATGACCGCGACTCTCGAGAGTCGCTTTGCGGCTCAACCAAACGATGTCCAATTTGGCATTGGACTCTCCGATGCATATTTACAAAAAGTCCGCGAGACCGGCGATGCCACGTACTACGCAAAAATTGAAGACACATTGCATGCCTTGGAGGCTTCCCACCCTAACGAACCACAAATTCACGCGGAACGCGCGCAAATCGCGAACGGGCGACACAATTTCGCACTTGGACTTTCTGAAATTGAAAAAGCCATACAAGGCGACCCTAATGTTGCGAATTTCTATGGCATCAAAAGTGATTCTGAAATTGAACTGGGTGCGTACATGGATGCAGAGAAATCACTACAAAGAATGCTCGATAGAAAGCCAAATTTCAGCAGTTTCTCCCGAGCGGCGTACCAGCGCGAGCTTCACGGTGAGCAAATCGGCGCCGAAGAAGCGCTCCGCTTTGCAATACAGGCAGGATCAATCAGTTCGGAAAACATCGCATGGGCACATGTCGAATTGGGGAAACTACTTATACGCAATGACGTTCCAGGGGCTGAGAGAGAATTTAATAATGCCTTGAGCATTCTTCCCGACTATGCGCCCGCTCTCGAAGGATTGGGCCGCGTCGCATTTGCAAAGAAAGACCTTTCTGGTGCAGAAGTTCTTTTTAAGAAAGCAATGGACACCTTGCCGCTCGCGCAGTACGCAATTGGTCTGGGAGATTTTTATTCCGCGACGAAAAATACAGCAAAATCAGCACAATATTATGCACTTGCGGACGTGGCCTACAAGAAGAGTGAGTCTTCCGGTGTGTCAGTGGATTTGGAATACGGACTCTTTTTAGCCGACCATGGCGATGTTTCTGAGGCGTTACAGAGAACGGAGAATGCTTATAAAAATCGACCTTCAATATATGCGGCTGATGCATACGCGTGGGCGCAGTATAAAAATAATCACATGGAAGAAGCGCGGTCACTTTTGAAACAATCCATGCGACTCGGCGAAAATGATCCCCTTCTCACATATCATGGGGCAATGATTTATGTAGCGAACAATGACTCTGTTTCCGCAACGAGACTATTTCAGAAGACCTTCGACCTCAACCCTCGGTTCTCGATATATTTCGATTCCTCTCTCCGGGAGCACATGAAATGAAAAAGTATTTTATATTCACATTAGGTGCGATTGTTTTTCTTTCCTCTGCTCCACCTGTATTCGCCCATGACTTACTTCCAAAGCAAGTCGTGCAGTACCTCGCCGAACACCCTCACGCAACTCCTGAAGAAATCCAGACGTACGCGCAAACCCTCGACCCGGCCACCGCAGCGAAATTCACTAACACGAAAGATGTGGTAGAAACCCTGCGAAATCAGAGGACGAATCTTCTCGATAACTCGTTTGACTTCCTCAAGCTCGGTGTAGGACACATTTTAAGCGGTCCCGATCATATTTTGTTCGTGCTCTCGATGCTTCTCGTGTTTGCAACCATAACCGAGCTTTTGCAATTGACGAGCACGTTTACGATCGCTCACTCCATTACTTTATTGCTGGCCGGTTCAGGGATTCTTGTGCTCTCCCCTCGCATTACGGAACCCCTCATCGCATTTTCAATCGCATACATGGCGATTTTTACTGTCTTTGTTGCGAAGTCTGACACGCCACGTGCACTTCGAAATAAAATTGCGACGGTCTTCTTTTTTGGTCTTTTTCACGGGCTCGGTTTTGCTGGCCTATTACGCGAAATAGCAATTCCGAACGACAAATTTCTTTCCTCGCTGCTTTCTTTTAATATCGGAATTGAGGTGGGGCAGCTCATTATCGTTTTCTGCGCTGTTCCATGTATATTCTTTGCTCGAAATAAGTCGTGGTATCCAAAAGTAATTCAAGTATTAGCGAGTGCCATCTCGCTCGTCGCATTATTCTGGGTTTTGCAACGACTACTGACGCCGTAACGCTAGAGAATCTGATGAATAAGCCACGTTAGGACCGAGAGAACAAAGGCCCCAATAAGCGCAGCCGTAAATCCTGAAACTGCGAAGCCCGGGACTATGAACGCCATCGCGTAGAATAAGAACGCATTAAGTACAAAAGAAAAAAGTCCGAACGTAATTACCGTAATAGGAAGCGTAAGGATCGAAAGAATTGGCCGAATAACCGTAACGAGTACGGACCAGACGACTGCCGCCAAAAAGACACTTTGCCATCCTCCCGTAATAAAGACGCCTGGGACAAGATACACGGTCAAAATAACCGCGGCGACTGTCCCTAGATATTTCAGTACAAAATGCACG
>JAYTPG010000025.1:0-4116 GCA_043747375.1 Candidatus Kaiserbacteria bacterium
TTCGCGATTCTCGCCGCATATGCGCGGAATTTCGAACCCGGTATCACTTTTGGCCACTTCACTACCAACGGCATCGATCTCCAGATAGACAGTTGGGCAAAGTATAACGGCGCAGTGGTGCCTTCCGCAACGTGGGCTATGAAAAATCTGACACCTGGCACCGACAAGTTTTTTAACTTCCCCGACGTAAAGCCCGGCGATTTCGGTTGCAATGTTATAAGCATCCACGTTAAGAAAGGCGACGCATGGCTCTGTCTCGACTTCAAAAATTTCCAAAACAAAGACAACGGCGTCAATGAACCAGAGAGCAGTGCGGACGCAAATGGGAATGCGTCGGGTGAACTTGCTAGTGGTCTGGAGTTTTTCAGTTGGATAGACAACGGCGACAATGTCTATAAACCAGGAGAGAAAATAGTCTTCGGTACTTCAACAAAAGCGGCTTCAATCGTAATCAATAATACCTCGTATTCCATCGGTGACTCGAAGAATGGCAATTCGTGTCATGCGAATGATTCTCGCTATGTGGGAATCTGCTGGTGTGCGGGGACGCTCTCAGTGAATGCCACAACCGGAAAAATGGTCTGCGACGGCTCCACACTGGGAAATGCCGCGCAAACCGATTCTGTTTCTGTAGATGTGCAGGTACGGGCTATATCCGCGACCGGTGACCAAAAATTCCTCTGTAATCCTGTGCCGCCTCCCCCACTTCCTCCACATCACACACCCAAAGATCCTAAGGAGTGTAAAAACGATGGGTGGAAAACATGTGCGGACAATCGCGGCAATTCATTTAAGAACCAAAACGATTGCGTGAACTACACGAATTCATATGGCTTTCATCATTAATCTATGAAATTTATTTCCGGCACACTCTACACATTGTTCATACTAATGCTTCTTTCGGTTGCGGGCCTGTTTCTCGCATCACTCTTGCCCATCCCGGGAAATATCGAAGTTAAGATTGTTAAATCTGGCTCGATGGAACCCGCAATTCGGACTGGATCAATCGTTATCGTGAAGCCGGAACAAGAATATTCCATCGGCGATGTCATAACATTTGGAAAGGACACCCGAACACAGATACCGACAACGCACCGCATTTATTCCATGCACGTAACGAACGGGGAAAATACGTTCGTGACAAAGGGCGATGCAAATGAAGAGCCGGATGGTGAAGAAACACGCGCCCCAGATGTTATTGGCAAAGTCGTTATTGCTGTTCCCTTTGCAGGATACGTTCTCGATTTCGCACGACAGCCTTTGGGATTCGTACTGATGATTGCCGTCCCTGCCACGATAATCATTATTGATGAAGCGATTCACATCATTCGTGAAATCGCAAATTTACGACGTCGCAAACGCATGGAATAGCTATGAAAAGCTCTTCGACAAATGTGCGCAGACGCAAGATGGATGACATCTTTCTCCCCTGTGGGCAGCTGGAGCATGCAGTGCCTACTGGTGTTCCCCACGAATCTGGAAAATTGTTTTTGTGGCGTCTGACGGTTCCATTTCTCGTAGTTTTCTTGTGCGCAACATCCGTTGGCATCGCAGGGGGAGTTGGTGGCGCCACCATCTCATATTTTAGAGATAACGAATTTGCAAATGGTAACGCATTTCGAGCAGGTTTTATGAGCTTTACTGTGGAAGCCGCCCCCACAAGTCACGATTTTAATGATGGAAATCCTGATACTGTCTTTATTAATTCGCGCATTCATCCTGTCTCGAACGGTCTTCCTGCGCAATACAAAATTACGTTTGACACTCCTTCCGGCGCTCTATGTTCCGCGCTTCACGCAACAGCAACCACGTCGCCGTTTAGTTTTGATGGATCACCTCTCTCATTTTCGACTACCACAACGTCGCTTCTGCCACTATCACTTGGTATTACGCTTCCTGACGCAAGCGGTTTCATAAATGGCGACGCATGTTCTTTGAATCTAAGGTACAGCGCTTGGACGGGGGTAGCCGAAGAGGCTGGCTATACCGATTCTGCGGTCATCCCTCTTACCTTTACATTTACAGTTGGTGCTCCGCAAGGTATCTCTGCACAGTCATTGATCGCCCCCCAGGAAGACGCAACATCTCCTAAGGAGCCCACCGCTCCAAACGCTGCCTCCTCAACCTCTCTAGTTGAAGATGTTACGCCACCGCCATCTAACGAAAACACAACTAGTGCCACATCGACGGATGCCACGACCACAACGATGTAGGCACTGGTAAACGAATTGCTGAAACAATATTAGAGTAGTCATCCGACCAGGCTTCGGTTTTTTTTCCTGTGAATGGCGACTCCGCACCCGCGAATATTTTTGCAGAAAAGGTTTTCTCGTCCTTTGAGAGCAATACCCAACGAGATGAAGAAACGGGGACGAATTCACGCGAGCGAGTTTCTACATAGAGCACCGAAAGCTTCTCTGACGCTGCGAGGCCGAGAATTTCGGGCAATAAATCGAAATAACGATTCGAAATATGAATCGCGATGATGCTCTCAGGGCCGCGCATATGAGAAATATAGAGGGAGAGCGCTTCCCGCGTCAGAAGATGCACAGGAATCGAGTCGTCACTAAAGGCATCAACCACCAGTAGGTCGTACTGGTTTGTGTCCCCTTCCAGCAGTTTTCGACCGTCGCCTACATTTACACGAGCATCATTGCAATTTTCGAGATACGTGAAGTATGATTTGGCGATGGTGACTATTTTCGGATCTATTTCGGAAAAGACAAACGTATCCCCCGGTACGCAGTAGGTGGCGAGCATACCAGCGCCGAGCCCTATCGCGCTTACCGAAAGAAGATATTTTGGGCGCGTGAGACGTTCGAACATGAATGCGCGGCCAATGCCGCTTTCGGGCGTGTAATACGAGACAGGAATGTGCTTAAAAGCGGGCAAACTAGACTGAAGACCATGGAGCGTGGCTCCGTTCATGAGGAGCCGCACGGTATCGAGGTCGATTATTTTTGCCGTGCCGTAAAAATTCCGCGCTACAGACGTGTATCCTGAATTATGATTTCCAATGTAGTGCGCTAGCGGGACCAGGACAAGAAGTGCGCTTACGAATGTTGCGCTGTATGATATTCGAGCGGGTATGTAGGTAATGCTGGAAAAAATTCCATAGAGTGCGACAACCGCTGAAAGCGCGAGTGCGATCGGAAATTCCCAATAATCTACGAAAATGAGGGGTGCGAGGATACTTGCGAGAAAGGTGCCAAGCATCCCGCCGAACGCCACATATACATAGAATAGTGCGGATGCACTTTTACCGGGTCGGAGTTGGTAGAGAGTTTCATTTGAAAAAATTCCCACACATGCAAGAAGCGCTACATCGCAAGCGGCTATATAGACGACATCGTACGGACTAGCATCGAGAAACCAATACGTTGCAATTGCGGAAAGTAAAAGAAGGTAGGAAATAAAAGGTGTCCGCAGACCAGAAAACGCGAGAATGAAAGTGCCCAAATATATCGAGAGCGGCAAAATCCACAAAAGCGGAATAGGTGCGATGAGACGTGTGAGATGCGCGGTCGCGGCAACAAGTACAAACGAAGGCAGGGCTGAGAGGAATATCCATATGCATTTTTGATAGATACTCGTTTCCAATCTTTCATGCGCATTATTTATCCCCATTTCTATGCTCACACGCATGAACCTTCTACCGATGCCTGCACATAATCCCGAAAACACGATAAAAAGTGCGCCCCAGACAAATTGCTGATGAGTGAGCGTTGTGAACGGTTCGACAAAGAAGGGATATGAGACAAGTGCTAGAAGCGAACCTGCATTTGAAATTGCGTAAAGCTTGTACGGCTCTGAATCGTGCGTAACTCCATACCATTGCTGTAACAGCGGACCTGTCGTCGACAGCAAAAGATATGGGAAGCCGACGGAAAACGCAAGAGCGCGAAGCACGGAGAGTGATGGTGTCGCGTTAAAGACAAGACTTTCAAACGGAACATGGAGGGAGTGTGCGAACAAAAGCATTCCGGCGACAAGACACGCTCCTATACCAAGCATTGTAGCGTGGACAAACAATTGTGTCCGTGGAGCGTGGCGGGAAAGCAGGAACACATACAGATATCCGAGAAATAACACGCCGGAGAAAAAGAAAAGGCTTGT
>JAYTPG010000026.1:0-8726 GCA_043747375.1 Candidatus Kaiserbacteria bacterium
TTTCTCTCAAATAATTCCTGAAGTCCGAATTTCGTGTACCGCCAATAATCGTGAGGCTCGCTGTGGAGTTCGTTCCATTGTGGAATAGTAATGAGCGCAATACCGCCTTTCTTGAGTACACGACACGCCTCTTGTGCACACTTCTCCGGAAACTTAACGTGTTCAAATACTTGCGTTGAAACAACTGCATCAAAGGTCCCATCCGGAAACGGAATCGCATCGGCACTTCCTACAACATCTATATCTTTTCCTTCGTAGACATCCATTGATACGTAAGAGTCGTACTTGAAATATTTTTTGTAGCGCTGGAATTCACCACCTCCAACGTCGAGAACTTTTCCAGAAATGTAGTGCGCTTTTTTTTCAACTTGCTCTCGTAAAAGGGCTCTGTCTAGCTGATAAATATAGGTCATGAATCATTCAACCGCCTCAAGAACATTTTTTATTACGTAGTCTTGTTGTTTCTTCGTAAGTCGCGAATAGGTTGGAAGCGTGATTTCGGATGCGCCCATTTCTTCTGAAACCGGGCACATGCCCTCTTTAAAGCCAAACTTTGCGCGATAGTACGGCTCGAGGTGAATCGCTTCCCAGTGAATCGAAGTTTCTACACCTGCCTCTCGCAATTTTTCGCGCACTGCGTCACGTTTTGCGGGGTCTACAAATATTGGGTACATGTGGCATGCATGGATGCTGTTTTTAACATTCTCAAGCGTCCAAATCTTGTTGTGCCCTTTGAAAGCCTTATCGTAGCGAGCAAACACAGCCTGCCGCGCCTTGTGAGTAGATTTTATCCGCTTTAGCTGACCGATTAGGAGTGCGGCCTGGAAATCGGTACCATCGTATTTATATCCCAGCTCTCGCTTACGTCGATTCTGATCACGCCCAAGAACACCATTGCGCCGAATGATGCGAGCTCTTTTTTCGAGCGCTTCATGTTGAAGGATGAGCGCACCTCCCTGTCCCGAGGTTATGTTTTTGGCGGAATGAAAACTAAGGCACGCGGCAAAACCGAGCTCCCCAGGACGTTCTCCATCTCGGACAGACTCAACGGCATGCGCCGCATCCTCAATAATCGGAAGATTATGTTTTTTACCAAGCGCGGCAAAAGCTTTCATGTCTACCATCTGTCCATATGTGTGCACGACAATGATTGCTCTTGTCTTTGGCGTAATCTTTTTTTCAACATCAGTGATGTCTATGAGCCCCGTCCGGGCGTCCACATCAGCAAACACGGGCGTCGCGCCCTGGTAAATTATTATGTCGCTTGAAGACACCCATGAGAGTGCGGGAACGATGACCTCATCCCCCTCTTTCACTCCAGCCAAAATAAGTGCCTCGTGGAGAGCAGCAGTGCAACTAGAAAGTAGCACTGCATAGGGTGCGCGAAAATGCTTCGCGAGTGCTTTTTCCAATTCTTCTGCATTCGGTCCGTACACGAGCCACCCGCTTTTTACCGATTTCACCATGCGGCGAATATCTTCTTCGCGAATATCTGGACTGAGAAATGGAATTTTCATAATTAGTGCTTGTGACCAAAGTGAATAACGTCATGGTAGAACCGCATGAGGATCTTGGCAATCTTGTCCCACGTGTGGTTTTTGGCTTCTTGGAGAGATTTTTCACGCATGATCTCGTATTGCACCGAGTCAGCGAAAAGTTTCGAAATTGCCTCTGCTACCTGTTTAGGGCTATCGGGCTCTACAAGGAATCCATTCTCACCGTCATGAATGGCATACTCCGAACCAAAGCCACGTGTCGTGATGACTGGTGTGCCGCAAGCGTTTGCCTCGTAAAAGACCATCGGAAACCCCTCAAAAGCCCCGTCGTCTGTTGAGCGAGCCGCGAGAACAAATCCGCGAGAGCGATTGTAAAGCGATACCAGATCTGTGTCTGAAATGTTTTCGTGAAAGGTTACCTGACTGGTGAGATCAAGGTCTTTTATCATCGCATGAACCTTTTGACTGAATGCGTCTCCCGAGTCCGACGCCACAATAGAATATTTGAGATCAGGAAGAGTGTCTTTTAGTTCGGCCAGTGCCGAAAGGACCGTATCGACTCCCTTACGAGCCTTGAGCATCCCGACCGTGAGTATGAGATTTTCTTTTTTGACGCCAGGAAGAATATTAAACTTCTCGAGATTCACACCGTTTGGAATAATGCGGCACTCGCCGAGTTTTGTGACTTCGCGCACTTTCTTTTCCGTATATGCAGAACCAGAGGTAACAATCGGCATTCGAGAATACATATAACGCATGATGAGGCGTTTTATAGCGGAATTCTTCGGTGGCACCGCGTAGGTACCATGCATTGTCATCGTTATGGGAATGCCCCGCACATGTGCCGCCAGGGCCGCTGCAGGTGCATACGGCTCTACGAGACAATGAATAATGTCTCTGTCGCCCAAATTCCAAAATACATGCAGAAATACTCCAACCTGAGCCTTGAGACCGAATGTCGCGACAGGTAACGAGCGCCGAACATCCGTGAGGATCGTCTCATTTTGAGCGCCTCGCTCAGTCAAAACCCGTACATCGGCTTCCGCACTTACCGCTTCCGCAAGAGAACGCGAGTATCGCGCCCAGCCATTTCGAGATGAGAGTTCAGGTGCGAGATACCCCACTTTTATTTTCTTTGTTTCACTCATGCGCCCCGAATAGTTCCTTGCAAATCGTGCTCCATCATAATTCGAGCGAGCTCTTTAAAAGTTGTCTCTGGCTTCCATTTCAAAACACGGTGGGCCTTGCTTGCGTCCCCTTTCAAATAATTTACCTCATTCGGTCGGAAATACTCAGGATCGACTTTTACATATACCTTTCCGGTATTCGCATCTACTCCTTGTTCATGGAGTCCCTTTCCTTTCCACTCGAGTTCAATTCCCCCCACCTTAAAGGCTTCGGTCGCGAACTCGCGCACCGTGTGTGTCTCCCCTGTCGCGATGACAAAATCTTCTGGTTCTTTTTGTTGCAGCATTCTCCATGCTGCTTCCATATACTCTGGCGCATAACCCCAGTCGCGAGATGCGTCGAGATTGCCGAGTGAAATATGATCTCGCTCGTTGCGAAGAATTTCTCCTACCCCGAGTGTAATCTTTCGGGAAACGAAATTGTATCCTCGACGCGGACTCTCATGATTAAACAAAATGCCATTCACGATAAACATGCCGTACGATTCTCGGTAGATGCGTGCAATTTCGAAACCATACAGTTTGGCGACGCCGTACGGACTTCGTGGCTTGAACCTGGTTTCTTCATTTTGAGGAGCTTCTTTTTTGTCCCCGCTAAAAAGTTCAGATGTTGAAGCTTGATATATTTTGGGTTTTAGATCGAGAAGACGCACTGCCTCTAAAAGCGAAAGTACGCCGATAGCGTCGGACTGTGCCGTGTAATAAGGGATTTCGAACGAAACCTTCACGTGCGATTGCGCGGCGAGATTGTAAATTTCATCCGGCTTTACATGTCGAATGATCCCCATGAGCGAGTTGATGTCCGACATGTCGCCGTAGTGGAGATGATGCTCGCGAAGACCCTCGGAATGAAAAATATGCTCTATATTTGCGCGGTTAAATGTGCTCGCGCGACGTACGACACCGTGCACCTCGTATCCCTTTTTGAGAAGAATTTCCGCCAGGTAAGAGCCGTCCTGACCCGTAAGACCCGTGATAAGAGCCTTTTTCTTGGTAGCTGATGACATCCAAAGAATACTACTTGATGAGCACGTATCGTCAACACTACTCCGAAATATAGGCAAGCACTCGCGCCGTGCGAGCAGTCCAGCTGAAAGACGCAACATCGTTATATGCTTGATTGGCGAGTGATTGAGCCCCGTCATGATTTTGGAGAGTTGTTTCCAGTGCCGCTGCAAGTTTTTTCGGGTTTCCGGGCGGGACGATAATTGAGTTCTGCTCACTCAACACTTCGCGAATGGTTGGCAAGTCACTTGCGATGATCGGCCTCTTTGCGACCATGTATTCAAACATTTTTACCGGAGACATGTGATTGCGATAATGGGGCGTATCGGGAAATGGCATAAGAAGTACGTCAGCGGCTTTTTGGTAGAGCGCGAGCATCTTTTGTGGAGTGTGGCCACGTAAAATTACGCGCCCTAAAACGCCCATCTTACTTGCCTCTTTAACGTAGCGATCCCTATCATTATCACTCCCGCCTGCGGCCACAAAGACAACCTCCGGAGCATGCTGGAGTGCTTTGATGATGTCAGATATGCCTTTATCTTCTCCCATGGTCGTGAAATTACCCGTATACACTCCTATGGTGGCACCGATTGGCAAATCCAGCTTCTTTCTTGCCTCTTCTTTCGATATGTCGATATCAAAGACGGAAAGATCTACCCCGCTTGGAGCGACAAGTATCGACTCAGGGGGAAACCCCGCTTCTACAAATGCTTTTTTAAGGGCCTGCGAGATAACTATGATTCTATCTGCGCGCTGAGCGCGAGTGAAGAAACGCTTTTTGTTTTTTGGAATGAGGTGACACTCAAGGACGACGCGAAATCCAAGTCTCGAAAGTGAAACGGCCACGGGGTCACGGGAAAACAAAATCGTCTCCCGAGATTCGCTGAACGCGAGTTTGCAAAAAGCACTGACATAAAAAGTAAATGCTTGCAAAAGAAAAACGAATTTACCGGCTTTTTCCCGGATCAAGTCAACGGTCGGCAGAAATCGTACAGAAAAATTCCTCTCAACGTGATACGTCTCGAAAATATCAGTCTGAAAAGGGGTTCTGCGACGCGGTACTATGAGTACAGTCTCAACTCCAGTCTTTGCAAAAGACTCACACGATCGCGCAATAGCGATTCCGTGCGCTTTCTCCGTGGGCATTCGAGCATTCGCAATATAAATAAGCCTCATAACAACCAAGCGTACCTTGATTTACAGTTTTTCTCAAAAACCAAATATAGCATATCTTTCACGGCCGTGAATAATATGCTATATCATTTTTTTATGCTCCCTTTTCGAGACAATCCAAAATGTTTTAGTAATCTCTCTTCATCGCTTTGCTCATCTACGCGAGCATATATCACTCGACCCGAGAGCCGCGCGTCCGCTGCAAGTAAATGGCGCAATTCCTCACAATCACAGGGATGGACCCATATACTTTGCTGAAGTAGTAAAAAACCAGCCTTTTTTAAAACAAATCGAAGTGCGTCACGCGCCTCTCGAATATCTTCGGGAATATCAAAGGCAACGAGTCGCCACTTTCCATCCCATCGCGCCCGATTATCGTGAATTGCCGTACGCATTTTTGAGACAACTCTCGAGAGCAAAGCCTCCCCTTTCACAGTAATATGTAATCTCTCATCATTAAGAATAATAAGTCCCCGTTTCTTAAGGAGTACTATTGCGCGACGTTGTGCATGTCTTCGGGCTGCCCGGGTACGGGCAATTTCAAACATTTTGCTCGAATTTCGTGCGGAGAGAAGCATCCCCACGAACAAATCTCCGCCTGATAACTGTTCTAGTATTTCCTTTTCAATGCTACCAAGTTTAGAATTTTTGCGCGATTTCTTGTCCGACATATGGCGGAATATAGCATATATATCACGGTCGTGAAATATATGCTATATACAAAGAGTGTCTCTTTTCCGCGTCAACAAGCTTTGCTAAAAGCGCACTTCGTGCCAGAGCGCGCGCAAAAGTCGAATATGGAAGTAGTGTCGTTCCATTTCAAACCGCAGAGGCATTTTGCTTCCTGAGCAAGATATCGCATTTCTAAATAATCTGAACAACCATAGTGCAGACACTTTCGACGCCTCAAAAACGGAAACAAGGAACGTGGAAAATGCCATGGGGCTCGACTGCGCCGCCGCGACAGCAATCTGATAATCCCACTTTCTTCGTATCACTTCTACGTCGGCCTCGAAAGGGATGAGCATGGTGCCGAAAAGAAATTCGGCTTTCACGCCATCCGTAAGCTTAATTCGCTCGTGCACTTTCTTTACCATCCCGGACGTGGAGTTCTTCGAGAAAAACCGCATTTGTCGGTTTGGGTATGTCGCGGCACAGTCTATTACCTCGCCGTCGATCACATATTTTCGATTCACCCAGAAAGCACCTGTCCCTTCCGCGCCTCTCGTAGAAATAATTTTGCGAATTGACTCAATGAGGTCCGCTCCCACATATTCATCTGAATCGAGCCAGAAAATCCAGTTGTGTCTCGCGGCATCGAGTGTTTGATTTCTTACGCCGGAATAATCGTAAATTTTTCCTTTTGCGTCGAGAAATTGAGCCTCTTGAGGAATGATGCGGGCGCCTACGGCGCCCGCAATTGAAAGCGTCTCATCCGTAGAACCTCCGTCACAAATCACGATCTCGTCAAAATCACGCACACTTTCCAATGCTCTTTGCAATGTCTTTCCCGAGTTTTTCGTAAGAATGGTGACAGTCGCAGGAATGTTTGCACTCATACCTCAAAACATTCTTTCTTTCCAGGTGCGTGGAGTGAGATCGCTAATGATTTCGAGATCGAGGTGATACGTAAACGGCTTCACACCTCTCTTTTGTATGTACGCAATCATGTCGGCGAGGCCCTCACGAAGGGTCGTCGATGTTTTGTACCCCAAGAGCTTACGAGCTTTTTCTGCACTACATGTAGCCACCTTCACCTCCTGCGGTCGGTCTGGCATATAGATCGGGTCGAGTTTCATGCCGATCAGCTCAGAAACAATTTTGGCAAGTTGATTGATAGTGACAGGCTCCTCGTCGGGACCAATGTTCACGATTTCCCCAAGAGCGTTATCCTCAAAACCCATCTTAATGAGCGGGTCCACCACATCTTGATAAAATGAGAAGCAGCGCATCTGTTCTCCGTCGCCATAAATAATAGGTTGTCTTCCCTGCAACATGAGATTAATCATGATCGCAGCCACGTTTCGAAATGGATCATCATATTTCTGACGAGCACCAATGATGTTGTGCGGCACCGCGATTGCGAATTCCATTCCGTGCGTCTTGGCAAGGTTGGCGAGAGAAAGTTCAGCGGCATACTTCGCTATCCCGTACGGATCTTGTGGTTTCGGAACCATGTCCTCGGTATACGGCATTTTTTCCTGCGTGCCATATCGCGCCATCGAGGAGCAGAGAACAAAACGTCGTACTTTATTTTCAATCGCAGCACTTACCGTCGACAATGTTATGCCGAAGATGTTTTGCGTAACGAGATGCGGCGAGAAAACTGATAGCCCTTCATAGGCCGTGGCGGCACAGTGGTACACGATGTCGCTACCTTTCATTAGCTTTGCCATCGCACCTCGGTCAATACAGTCAACCTGATGAAATCGAACACCTTGAGGGACATTGTCGAGATAGCCGCCGATCATGTTGTCTACTCCGATCACGGTGTGTCCCCCCTTTAGGAGGGCATCAGCGAGATGGCTGCCGAGAAAACCTGCAACACCCGTAATAAACACTGTTTGGGGCTTTTCCGTCATAATAGGACGCATTATAACGCTTTTGTCTCAAAATCGAAGGGCCGTAAGCAAGTCCCGAACAAGGTGTTCCGGACGAAGAGATGAGTCAAATAAAGCCAGTGCGACGCGACCAAAATCCTGACGCAGCTCGGGGCGTTCTTTTAAAGCACGAATTGCGACCGCGAGTGCGGTTGGGTCCGCGACAGGAACTAGCGAAAGCGCATCACTTGCCCCTCCCAATTCACGAACCGCGGGCGTATCTGCAGTAATAATCGCTTTCCCCATCGCCATCGCTTCATATACTTTATTTGGAATCACCCTCCGCGCTTTTTGTGTGTCTCCAAAAATGCCAAGAACGATTTGAGCGCGAGCCATGTACGAGGGAATCTCATTCACAGGAATCTTCCCGGTAAATTCAATCATGTGTTCAAGATGCAGTTCCCGAACCAGCCTTTGAATCGCATCGTGCTCTTGTCCCGCACCGATTAGACGGAAACGAATATCCTCCCCCCCAAGAAGGGCCGCTGCCTCAACAATGTACGAAATTCCCTGAAGAGGAATGAACGTGCCGTGAAAATGAACAGTGAAGACCTGCTCCTCTTGCGCTTCGAGATGATGAAAGGCCGTATCATCGGCACTAATCCAGATACGAATGAATTTTTCCCGCGGAAGTCCGAACGTATTCACGAAATATTCGATGTGTGCATTCGTTTCGAGCAGGACGCGAGATGCCAAGCGGCAGCTCAACCAATCGAGAAAGAAATCTCTCCGTCCTCGAAGACTATTCGACCCATACACCTTTCTGTCAAACACATTTGAGTCGAAGAGCGAAAGAAAGGCGTCAAAAACAATTTTTTTTCCGAACAGTAAACGCGCCAACCACACTACCGACTGGCCCGGAAAATTCACGATGACGAGGTCGTGTCCGCCACCTCTCTGTGCCCACCCAAGTCGTGCCAAATGCAGGTATTTTTTTAGCCCACGTTGTTCACGCGGATTTACACGACATTCTGCCACTTCCCATCCGTTGCGCTCAAACCCCAGTTGCAGCAC
This sequence comes from Candidatus Kaiserbacteria bacterium, assembly GCA_043747375.1. Classification (GTDB taxonomy): domain Bacteria; phylum Patescibacteriota; class Minisyncoccia; order Phycocordibacterales; family UBA2100; genus UBA10103. The sequence goes on from JAYTPG010000026.1 coordinate 8,476, forward strand.
CCTATTCCTCCCGTATGCGGGATCGAACATGCCAAAAAATAAAACCTGTCTTTTCATGCGAACACTTTTTTAATGGCCCGAGCAAGCGCAACCAAACTATAATGATCTTCCGCAATGGTTCGTAGTTGCGTGGCAAGTATCCTCCTCTCTTCAATCGATTTTTTAGCAATATTTTTTAGCGCCTTCGCGAGTGAAACAGAGTCACCTTCTTTAAACAAAAGCTCCGCAGGTAGAATGCCTTGCAATGCTGC
>JAYTPG010000027.1:0-11544 GCA_043747375.1 Candidatus Kaiserbacteria bacterium
CCGACGTCCATATTTGACGGAAGGTATTGTGGACGTTAAAAAATTCCTTGCGGCGTTGCCCGCAGAGCGACTTGAGATGCTTAAGCCACTTCTTGAAAAAGACGATGACGACAACAGAAATATGTTCGGGACGCTTGCGTTTTTGAGCGCTGTCGAAATCCAGCTTTCTTCAAAAATTGCATCGCACCAAGAGGGTATACATGCCATTTACCGGGCGCGTAAATACATTACAGATCGTGGGTCCCTTATGAAACCACTTCTCGAACAAGCGGCACTTCTCATTCCGCGCGCGTGATAGTATTATTTGTATATATGACATACGACTTCAAACCACTTGAACAAAAATTAGCAGACGCAAAAGAGTGGCTCGCTCGTGAATATCGCGGCCTACGGACGGGGCGCGCCACCCCTGCGGTTCTAGATAGTGTAACCGTATCCGCATACGGATCCGTAATGCCGCTGAAGCAGGTGGGAAACATTTCAATAGAAGACGCTCGCTCGCTTCGCATTAGCCCGTGGGACGCAGGACTCGTAAAAGACATCGAGCGAGGGATAGTCGCGGCAAATCTTGGGCTCGGAACCGCAACCGACAGCGCTGGCATTCGCGTGACATTTCCAGAACTCACCGGGGAGCGTCGGGCACAACTGATAAAAGTCGCAAAAGGAAAACTCGAAGAGGCGCGAACGGCAGTAAGGGTTGCACGTGACGAATCGTGGAAGCATATCCAAGATGCGGAAAAAGAAGGTGGCATGAGTGAAGACGATAAATTTCGTCTCAAGGACGAACTTCAAAAAAAGATCGACGCCACTAATAGTGAGCTCGAGGCAGCATTTGATTCAAAAGAGGAAGAGATGAACTCGTAATAGTGCCATGACTGCGCTTCTTGTCATCGGCATTCTTGTGCTTTTAATAGTGGCTCATGAATTTGGGCACTTTATTGTCGCAAAGATGTGCAAGGTTCGTGTCGAGGAATTTGGCATCGGGTATCCGCCCCGTGCATACACTCTTGGAAAAATTGGCTACACTGAATACACCGTAAACTGGATTCCGTTTGGTGGTTTCGTTCGTCTTTATGGCGACGACGCCTCCTCACAGCACGGAAAAGGCTCTCTTCAGGATGCATCGCGTATTTCCCAAGCACTCATCCTTATTGCAGGCGTCGCGGCAAACGCCATTCTGGCCTGGGTTCTCTTTGCGGGAGCGCTTTCGCTCGGCGTGCCGACGGTAGTTGAATCAGCACCTCTTGGGCAAGAGGCGCATTTATTTGTTTCCGACGTCGTTCCGGGTTCTCCTGCAGCAGCAGGGGGACTTTCCTCGGGAGACGAAATTCTGAGCATAACTGATCCGGAAGGAAAAAAGTTGGTCGCTCTCACGCCAGACGCTGTTCTAAATTTTGTTCGCGAACGTGGCGGAAAAGCGCTCACTCTTTCTTATTTACATGAAGGCGCGGCCCACGAAACTTCAATGCGTCCCGCAAATGCGGTGGTTCCTGGAGCGGCGGGCCGACCAGCTCTTGGTGTGGGCCTCGTGCTCGTGGCGAATCAGGCGCTTGCCTGGCCGGACGCACTAAAAGAATCTTTTTTCGTTACCAAAAATGCGTTTGTGGTCACTTTGCAGGGCTTGGGACAGATCGCGAGTACTGCGCTCGTTGGCTCTCTTAACTTAAAAGACGTTGTCGGTCCCGTTGGGCTTGTTTCGGTGATTGGTCAAGCCCAGCAAAATGGATTTGGAAATGTGATGAAACTCGCCGCATTTATTTCCGTGAATCTCGCCATCATCAATCTTGTTCCGATTCCTGCACTCGACGGAGGGCGACTCTTCATTCTTGGAGTTGAAGCGATTTTGCGCCGTGCCGCGCCTAAGGTTGCGGTACAGAGTTTAAATGCCCTCGGCATTGCGCTTATTGGTATTTTGATGATCGTCGTCACGTATCACGATATCGCTCGACTGTTTGTTTAAATATCTGTGCGGTGTAGTTTCGTGGCGCATCTCATTGAGCGGCTTTGTTAGGTTGTCGCACTATCCACTTAATGAAAAGGTGTGTCAAGTATAGGAACGACGTATTTGCGCTAGAATACGAGAACTATGCGACAATCTCAATTGTTCACAAAAACACGCAAAGATGCTCCAAAAGACGAGGTCGCGAAAAATGCACAACTCCTCATTCGCGCCGGATTTATTCACAAAGAGATGGCAGGTGTATATGCGTATTTGCCGCTCGGCATGCGGGTACTCGAAAAAATTAAGTCTATCGTGCGCGATGAAATGAATACGCTTGGCGGACAGGAATTAATCATGACGAGCTTACAGCGAAAAGAGTTGTGGCAAGTGACCGATCGATGGGACGATAAAAATGTGGACGTGTGGTTTAAGTCGCAATTAAAAAGTGGCGGGGAAGTTGGTTTTGGTTGGTCGCACGAAGAGCCAATTACCGACATGATGAAAAATTATCTTGCGAGTTATCGTGATCTGCCTGCATTTGTCTATCAATTTCAAACGAAATTGCGAAACGAATTGCGTGCAAAAAGCGGCATTATGCGCGGTCGCGAATTTGTAATGAAAGACATGTACTCATATGTGGCAGACGAAGCGGCGCATAAAAAAATATACGAGGCAACTACGGCAGCGTACCATCGAGTTTTTGACCGCGTTGGTCTTGGTGACCGCACCTTTTTCACCTTCGCTTCGGGCGGAGCCTTCACGCAATTTAGTCATGAGTTTCAAACCGTTCTTGATTCGGGCGAAGACACTATTTATCTCCACCGTGCCAAAAAGATAGCCGTAAATAAAGAGGTTTTGACGGATGATGTGCTCGCAAGTCTCGACGTTAAACGTGCAGATCTCGAAGAAGTTGCTTCGGCCGAAGTGGGCAATATCTTTAGTTTCGGTGGCACGAAATCGCAGCAGCTCGGGCTCATGTTCAAAGATGAGAAAGGGGAGTCAAAGTCGGTCATATTGGGCTCGTATGGCATCGGCATCACTCGACTTATGGGAGTAGTCGTTGAAGCACTTTCAGACGCAAAAGGCATTGTGTGGCCAAAAGAAATTTCTCCATATGCCGTACATCTTATTTCCATCACAGGCGCAAATAAAGACGTGATTGATGAGGCAGATCGTGTCTACGCAGAGCTCACAGAAAGTGGGATAGATGTTCTCTACGACGATCGCGATGCGCGAGCTGGTGAAAAATTTACGGATAGCGATCTTATTGGAATCCCGACTCGTCTGGTCGTCTCTGAAAAGACGATGGCCGCCGGGGGAGTAGAAGCGATCGACCGAGCAACGGGAAAATCAAAACAAATTCCGGAAAGCGATATTGTAACGTTTGTAAATAAGTCATAGTGGTATGGATGCAGTGCGCAAATGGAAAGACTGGCTTCTTGGGCTTTTTTCGAACGACATCGGCATTGACTTGGGTACTGCAAATACGCTGGTGTATGTTAAGGGCCGCGGCATTGTGATTAATGAGCCTTCGATTGTCGCCGTAAACCAGAAAACTGGTCGCGTTGTCGCGGTAGGAGCGGAAGCAAAAGAAATGTTGGGACGAACCCCCGCACATATTGAAGCGGTGCGACCTGTCGTCGACGGAGTTATTTCTGATTTCGAAATCACGTCGGAAATGCTCGCGTATTTGATCAATAAAGCGCAGGCGGGAAAAAACAAGATGCTCGGGCCTCGAGTCGCGGTCGGCGTGCCTTCAGGTATTACGTCGGTAGAGATGCGCGCGGTGCGGGACGCGGCGCGCTCTGCCGGAGCGCGCGAGGTGCACATTGTTGAAGAGCCCATGGCTGCCGCCATTGGAATAGAGCTTCCGATTCACGAGCCAGCGGGAAATATGATCATAGATATTGGAGGCGGCACCACTGACGTCGGTATTATTTCTCTGGGTGGAATGGTTATCGCAAAAAACATTCGTATCGCGGGAGACCGATTCAATCAAGATATTGTCAGCTACATTCGCAACGAATTTAAAACACTGATAGGAGAAAAAAGTGCCGAAGAAGTAAAAATCGCCATCGCTTCAATCGCACCCAATCGATCTCGCGTTGAAGCGGCGGTTCGCGGCCGTGACCTTGTAACCGGACTCCCGAGAGAAATTATTGTGTCGGATCAAGATATTCGAAACGCCATCGGCCACTCAATTGAAGAACTCGTGGAAGCGATAAAAGATGTTGTCGAACTAGCGCCGCCAGAAATCGTGGGAGACGTTATGCGACGCGGAGTACACCTGGCCGGAGGGGGCGCATTAATTCATGGTCTTCCTGAGTTTCTTTCATCAGCACTCGGTGTGCATGTAACGGTGGCGCCTGACCCTCTTACGGCGGTTGTGCGTGGGACAGGAATTATTTTAAGCGACATGGACTTGTATGCCGACGCCATTCTTCCAAGAGATGACGAGCTCGTTCCGACTGAGTGAGCATGACCGGTAGGACAATTTTGAATCGCCTTGTACGAATAGTCACTAACCTATGCAAAAAAAGTCTGAGACGAAAATTCTATTAACCAATCACTGCTTAATCTGTGGCAGGAGACATTCAAAATTGTACTAACCGGGTATGACCGCTCAATATTATAAAGCTCAAAAGAAAGAGCCTGGAAAGCGTCTTTTTTACGCAACGATTCTTGTCGTTGTTATTTTCTTGCTCGATATTCTCTCCGGTGGTCATTTACGCAGTGGCGTGCGGGTCATCGGCGCAACAGTCTGGGGAGTAGGAACGACGGGCTGGTCTGGTTTTTTAGACACGGGCCTTTTTTCGACACGACGAAAATTGCAAATTGAAAACGACGCATTAAAAGCGCAGTTATTGGTGTATCAAAATCGCGATTCCGCGTATCTTGCGATGCGCGACGAGAATTCGCGTCTTCAAGAACTTTCACACGTCGCCGAAAAATCTCCTGGAAAAACCGTCCCCATACTTTCTTCATTTCAGTCATCGCCGTACGGAACGTTTCTTATTGGGGCCGGAATTGAAGAGGGTATAGTTCGCGGCAGTGTTGTCGTGACCGCCGACGGATTCGCATTGGGAAAAGTATCTGAAGTATCCAATCACACCGCTCTCGTAACTGAACTCTTTGCGCCAAATGCAAATCTTGACGCGATAATAGGATCGACGCCTGTTATTCTGGAAGGACGTGGGGGAAATAATGCACGTACAAAAGTCTCTCGCGATGTGAAAATAGAAGTGGGCGACATTGTGCACGCGCCTTCCGTGGCGGCTCCCGTCGGCGTAGTTGGCAAAGTCGAAGCAGACCCGTCAAGTGGATCAACCGCCGTGTTTGTGAATCTTCCGACAAATATTGAAACACTCACCTTAGTCTATGTTACGGGAGAATAGTGTGAGAATTTTGCTCGGTATCGGTGGCTTTGGTGCAGCCATTTTTGGTCCTTGGTGGCTTCCGCTTGTGGCGATGGTTTTGCTCTCACTTCGATTCCGGGCAATTGAGGTTTTGTTCCTGGGGCTTTTCATGGATTTTTTTTGGCTTCCGAGCGGGACGGGTTGGCCCATGTTTCTCATCGCATCGATTCTGATTGTGTGGCTCTTTGAGCCGCTTAGAAAAGAACTTTTGCTTTCATCGGCGTCGTAGACGTCACCTAAAAAGGTCTCGTGTGATACCATCGAATAATGTGGAATCCATTTCAAAGAAGGTCTCAATTTCGAGACATTGCACCCGATGAAATTTTTTTAGATTCTTCCAATCTGCCGGGACATAACTCGATGCAATTTGAGGGCAGGGTCGAACGCCCTGTTTCATCTCGCGCGGTCTCATTTGTTGGCATATTTTTTACTTTGGTCACCTGCCTATTTGCTATTCGTGCGTTTAATCTTCAAATCGCACACGGACAAACCTTTAGTGAAATTTCTCGAGAGAATGTTTTGGAGTCCTCATTACTTTTTGCGACACGAGGCACTGTTTTTGATCGAAGAGGGTTGTCCATTGCCTGGAATGATCTTGGCGACGCGACGTCAACGCCTGATTTCTCTTTGAGAAAATATACCCCGCTTCCGGGCCTTTCTCATCTTCTGGGATGGGTGCGATATCCGAAACAAGATAAGGCGGGAACGTGGTGGCGTGCCGAATATTCCGGAATGTCGGGGATCGAGCTCATGCTCGATGCGGAACTCGCGGGCACTAATGGAAAGACGATGATCGAAAGCGATGCGCGCGGTAAAGTTCAGCGTGCCAATATCGTCTCTCTGCCCAAAACCGGTCTCGACGAACACCTTTCCATCGATGCTGAAATGCAAAGCAAACTGTTTTCAGTACTCTCTGAACATGCGCAGGTATCAAAATTTGTCGGGGGAGCCGCGGCAATAATTGATGCAAGAACGGGCGAACTTCTTGCGCTCACGAGTTTTCCGGAGTATGACCACCAAGCCTTTACGAACGGTGATTCGGCATCGGTCGCACAGGCCTCGAACGATTCAAAGACTCCACTTTTAAATCGCGCTGTTGCGGGTCTTTACGCGCCGGGTTCCATAGTGAAGCCTATTTTTGCAGCGGCCGCACTTAATGAGCACCTAATCAGTCCCGATAAGATCATTGTTTCAACGGGCGCAATCTCTGTTCCGAATCCATACGACAAGGAGCATCCGTCGCTGTTTAGAGATTGGGCGGTTCATGGTGCGATTGACATGAGAACCGCGCTCGCGGTTTCTTCGGACGAATATTTCTACACCATTGGCGGAGGGTTTGGTGATCAGCAAGGTCTCGGGATTGATCGTATTGATACGTACGCTCGTATGTTCGGACTTGGCTCAGTCACTGGAATTTCTTTGAAAGGTGAAGAGGATGGAAATATTCCAACGCCCGCATGGAAAGCTAAGGTGTTTGGAAGCGGGGACCCGTGGCGTATTGGCGACACGTATCATACCGCGATAGGGCAGTACGGATTTCAAATAACACCACTTCAGGCGGTGCGATTCGTCGCGGCGGTCGCAAATGGAGGCAAGCTTCTCACGCCAAAGTTGATAGCGAGTTCAACTCCTGAATATAGTGACCTTAAGATTCCTGACGCGTATTTACAAATTGTACGCGAAGGTATGCGTTTGGCGGTTACGTCGCCGCGCTCCGATGCCACCGTTAAATCATTGTATCTATCCGGAATACAAATCGCAGCGAAAACTGGGACAGCGCAGATAGGTGCACACAACGAATGGATGAATTCTTGGTCGATCGGCTTCTGGCCCGCAGAAAATCCGCGCTTCGCATACGCAGTGGTACTCGAACGAGCCCCTGCAGGAACCGCGAGCGGAGCAGCGCCGGGCCTCGTCCCGTTTTTTCAGTGGCTTATTGAGAACAGGCCAGAATATGTGAATTGAGGCACCTTGCCCCGTTTTAATAGCCCTGTATAATGCGGACGCACATTGCTCGCTTGAAGGAATTATTCCAAATAACACTAAAAATGGAAATCGGATATGATCTCAGAAGAAACAAACTATTTATCGAAAGAGAAATTCGATGAACTCACTAAAGAGCTTGAACATTTGAAGACCGTTCGTCGTCGCGAAATCGCCGAACAACTTGAATATGCGCGATCTCTCGGAGATTTGTCCGAAAATGCAGAATATGAAGAGGCTCGAAATTTGCAAGCTGCGACCGAAGACCGTATTCGCGTTATTGAGGAACAGCTCAGTCATGTTCGTATCATCGAGCACACCAAAGGAAACGTAGTTTCGCTTGGTTCTACGGTAACGATTCAAAAGCAGGGTGACAAAGAAGAGCATACCTACGAAATAGTAGGGAGTGCCGAAGCAAATATGCAGGAGCACAAGATCTCGCATCTTTCACCGCTCGGCTCTGCGCTGATGGAGAAAAAGAAGGGCGACTTATTTTCTTTCGATACTCCAAAGGGAATTCAAAAGTACAAAATTGTGGGGATTAAGTAATCGTAAGTATTTTTTTGTGGACCCGGCGGGAATCGAACCCGCGCTTGTACAATGCGAATGTACCGTTATACCACTTAACTACGGGCCCTTGCGAGCAGAGAATACCACATTTTTTACACACCAAGACACGGGAAAATTGACATTCTCTAAAAGATATGCAATATACAAAAGCTCCTCAGGTGAGGGGCCTTGGTCATAAGGCGACCTTAGGTCGAACTGTACCAAGCTAAGCAACGGCTAATCCAGAAAGGTGGAAAGCCATGTCAAAGGTACGTATTGTGAATGCTGCCTTGTCGAAGGTCGGAGAAAAATTCATCCTTCGTGGTGAGCTCGATTTTACAACATCGGTTCATCTGAAGACGGATGATTATCAGCGGGAAGCAATGCCGCAGTCCTCGTTCAAGAGCATTCTTGAATGTTTGGAAAGCGGCGGCATCTTGCCGAACATTGATCTGAGCATGCGCGGAAGTCGGTGCAAAGAGCGTGACGGCGCGTTTTATCTTGAAGACGATGTTTACATCGTCGACGGACTGCAACGCGTGACTGCATGTCACTTGTTCATGGCAAACAACCCCGGTACGTCCATACGCCTCGGCGTCGAGGTCATCTTCCCGATGACCAAGACCGAGGAGCGGACGCGCTTCGATACCCTGAACACGAAGCGCTTGAAGGTCGCAACAAATAAGTTGTTGTTTAATCGTCGCGAGACGAGCAGAGCAGTTCAGCAATTGTATGCGCTTTCCACCAACGACCGGACGTTTCCTTTGTATGATCGTGTCGCCTGGAAGCAGAATTTCGGGCGCGGCGATCTCATTGGGGCGATGACGCTTGCGAAGGTCGTCGGCACCATTCATCACCATAAGGTGAATGGTCTGAGTAACTCCATCGACGGGACTGTTCAGCATTTGGACAAGATCGTAGACGAGGTTGGTGTGCAGGTAATGCGCGCCAACACGCACGCATTCTACGCGCTTGTAGAAGAATGCTGGCGTATTCGTACCGTGACACACAACAAGCGTGCACCGCAGCTGAAGGCTGGTTTCGAAGTGACCTTCGCTCGTTTCCTCTCTGACCACTACAATTTTTGGCAGGGAGAAAATGGGCAGCGGCTGTTTGCGGATGCACCGATGCGTCGAAAGCTTGCGGGTTTCAGTCTGCAAGACCCGAGTATCGAACGGCTCTGCAGTTCGAGCGGTGCCGCACTCCGTGACTTGTACATTCAGTTGTATAACCACGTGAATAGTGGGAAACGGACACATCGTCTGAAGCCCCGTACCGGAAAAACGATGATGCAGATGTCGGTCGGCGAGATGGCACTGTCTGAAGAGACAGAGCCGGAAGCTGTAGAGTAGTTTTCAACTACTGAGTCCTGTGGGCGGCAAGTGAGCTGCCCACAGGATTTTTCGTTTTTAATTTAGTGTACCGAGGAGCATTTTTAAATGAGAATATTGAATATTTTGAAATATATGGTATAAATTTCTTGCCAACGTTAACCACAAGGAGGAAACAATGGCACAGGCACAGCAGAAACGCTCCGTCACGCTCACGCTCACGGGAGGTCCCGCAAGGGAATCAGCCAATAGTGCGTGGCATAAAGAATCCAAGCCACTACTCGAACAGCTCAAAAAATTGCTCGAATATCTTGGATTCGACGGAGATTTTACGATAAAGGGAGTCGACGCCCGAAAGGGAAGTTCGAACAGCCAGGATTTGAAGGTGCAGCGGCCAGATCCGACGCCCCCACTTCCAGGAATTCTCTTTACCGCACAAACAAGTGGCAACAACACATGTTGGGTGTATCGGCTAAATGTGCCGGTAGATACCGACCTGCAAGTTCTCTTTGCGCGCATTCGAGTTGCGCTTGAAGAGGGTAGGCATATGTCTACCGTGGAAGCGGTTGAACCCGTTTCCAGCAACGTCGTGCACTTCAAAATGCCTGATGTAGAAGAGGTACTACCGAATGATGTCGGGCAGATTCTTGCTGATCAAACCATCATGGACATGATCTTGCAGGCTTTGTTCGAGAAGGCAGAAAGTCTGTCAACGGAAACACCCGGTCGTCTCCAGTCTCGACGTCGAGTTGAAGTACTCGATACCGTGATGGAACAACTTGGATCCCCGTACGTTCGACGAGATGGTGGAAGAGTTATTGAAGCATTTATTCTTAGGCGACTTCTGAGACGGTTGCCTGGAAGTGGAGACATGCTTCAGTTTGAAAAAGACTGTGAGAAAAAATTGAGACTGTCTCAACAAGCAGAGTCCCAAGCATTGGTGTCGCGCGTAGACGTCCTTCCGATAAGCGCCTCACTGGATCAGCAGGTCGCCGATCTAAAGTCAAAAGCCATGGTGTATGCTGAAGCGCAAAAAAATCTCTCAGAGGTCACGGTACAATCTGCCAAGATTTCCGAAGAGGTGATGCAGGCGGAAGATTTGCTTGCAAAGCTGAAGCAGGATTACAGCACCGTGGAATCACTGGTCTCACAATACAAATTCACCCTCCAAAACCCGTCCCTCAAGACAGCGTTCGAGGAGTTCGAGCGTTTGCGGAAGATGCTAGAGCATTGATCTTTAGCCACTGGCTGTCGCTTCTTCAGATGCGGCAGCCTTTTTGTATTAAAAAAGTCGCGACGCTTGTGGTGTTCATCACTTGGGCCAGCGGGAATTCAGTCACAAATAATTCAATCGCCGTCGCAATTGAGTTTTCGCAACCCCGACTCGATCGTTTCGTTCGCAGACGAAACATGCCTTCGTCTTTCGATTCCTTCAACCGAAGAGCCCCCAGCTCTTCGGTTGCGATCCTCACTCACTTCGTTCGTTCGGGCCGGCGGGAATCGAACCCGCTCTACATGACCCCCAGCCATGCGTACTACCACTATACTACGGCCCGTTTTGGAACTTCGACGCTGGACTTTTTTTCATGCAGCTTTGCGATTGTAGCGCCAGTTGCGTAAAAAGTGTAGGGATATATGCTTTAGAAAAGATTTAATTTTGTATATGCGACCTCAGTGCTTCCTCGAGCTCTGCATTCGCCGATGCAACCTGCACACCGTACGGAGTGCGCGTCGGCTTTGCACTCCGTGCAAAGAACTGAGGGCTGTAACGGCCCTTAGTCGGAAAGGTGGAGAGCTGCTGAGTAGCTCGCCACCTTTTTTCTTAGAGAAAGTTCTGTTAGGATGTTTTCACCTAGTTTCATGGACCATATTAGAAAACAGTATGTGCCCGTCACTCGGACGAAATGAATATGCTATATTCATTTCGGTTCTCGCTAGGGCCCATAGTAAAGTGGCATTACGCGTCCATGGCATGGACGAAGGCCGGGTCCGATTCCCGGTGGGTCCACAAGTACACAAGAACCTCCCCTGCGGGAGGTTCTTGTGTACTTGTGGACAGTCGGAGCGATGTTTCGTCAGAAAACGAAACCGAGAGTCGGGGTTGCGGAAATTCAATTGCGACGGCGATTGAATTATCTGTGACCACATAACTTTTCGTACAAAAAGCGCTGAGACGGTATACTTCACAAGTGAATTTTTCTTCGCGGTCCGAGAAACTTTACGAGGTCACTATTTTTCTCAGTGCTTTTTTGTTGTTTCAAATCCAGCCCATGGCGGGGAAGTTTCTCCTACCTCTGTTTGGAGGTACCGCAGCTGTGTGGAC
>JAYTPG010000028.1:0-11454 GCA_043747375.1 Candidatus Kaiserbacteria bacterium
TTTGCCTTGGGCAATCACGAGGATTGACTTCGGGCACTCCCAACTTCCCTGAGTTGACGGGCGGATTGCTACCACTGAAGGCTCAGTGTGCGTTCCCACGTAGCATACGAATTTCTCGTACTACGCGAGTCCTCGCTACTACAGTAACAATAATGTAGTAGGTTGGTTTTGTCCTTCCCCTTTCCTTACGGATTAGGTACTACGACTCTGCTGACTTCTCATGACTAATTCCCTTGCGGGTGCCTTAAATTATGAGATCTCCTTCGGTCATCTTTACTTCTGTTCCCTGCATTCATCCGAGCTTTTTAGTACACTTCCCCATTACTCACCAACTGGGTCGTGCACACTCTTTCAGTGTTGCCACCGGGAGACTGCGATTTGCTACTAAGGCTCTCTGCTTATTCCCTCGCGAGAATAAACTACCTGTTCACTACTGATGTACGTTCAGAACATCAGGTCCGATTTAAACGGACTAGAAGAAAAAACTACGAAGCACTTTTCTATGTTGAGTACAAGACTTGAGAACGTATTCACCGTGGTGTGGCTGACCCACGATTACTAGTGATTCCGGCTTCATGAGGTCGGGTTGCAGACCTCAATCCGAACTGGCGCCGCTTTTTAGGATTTGCTCCACCTTACGGTATTGCGTCCCTTTGTAACGGCGATTGTAGCGCGTGTGCAGCCCAGGATATCAGAGGGACATGCTGACTTGGCGTCATCCCCACCTTCCTCCCCCGTGAGGGGGCAGTCTCGCCAGACACTTATAACTGGCAACGGGGGTTGCGTTCGTTACCCCACTGAAGGGAACGATTCAAACCACGAACTGACGACAGCCATGCATCACCTGTCCTACACCCTCGAAGGCTTCCTAGCTTTCGCTAGGCGTGCAGTAGGATTTCTAACCCTGGTAAGGTTCTTCGCTTAGCGACGAATTGAGCCACACGCTCCACCACTTGTGCGAGCTCCCGTCTATTCCTTTGAGTTTTAGCCTTGCGGCCGTACTACCCAGGCGGTCAACTTAACGCGTTAGCTTCGCCACTCAGAGGGTCGATACTCCGAATAGCCAGTTGACATGGTTTAGGGCGTGGACTACCGGGGTATCTAATCCCGTTCGCTACCCACGCTTTCGTGTTTCAGTGTCAGGAACGCGCCAGTACATTGCCTTCGCTTTCGGTGTTCCCCATGATATCAACGGATTTCACCCCTACACCATGAGTTCCATGTACCTCTCACGCCCTCTAGTTATACCGTTTCGCTCGCACTTCCCAGGTTAAGCCCGGGTATTTAACGAACGACTAGTATAACCACCTACACACCCTTTACGCCCAGTGATTCCGGGTAATGCTTGGGGCCTCTGTATTACCGCTCCTGCTGGCACAGAGTTAGGAGCCCCTTATTCTTAGAGTAGTGTCAATAACTTCTTCCTCTACAAAAGGTGTTTACGACCCGAAGGCCTTCATCCACCACGCGGTATCGCTCGATCAGGCTTTCGCCCATTGTCGAATATTCTCGGCTGCGGCCCCCCGTAGGGGTATGAGCCGTGTCTCAGTCTCATCGGTGGGGGTCACCCTCTCAGGTCCCCTATGCGTCATAGCCTTGGTGAGCCATTACCTCACCAACTAGCGTGATACAAAGCAGGCCGCTCCGGAAGCGATAAATCTTTACTCAATGAAATAAATCAGAGAGACCATCGTGAATTGTCTAATCTTTCGACTAGTTATGCACGACTTCCGGGGACGTTCCTACTCGTTACTACCTCGTCTGCCACGGGTCTAAACCCGTTCGACTTGCATGCCTTATCCATACCGCCAGCATTCACCCTGAGCTAGGATCAAACTCTCAGTAAAAATTTTCTTGCGAAAATTCACGAGAATAAGATTGCTCTTATTTAATTTTGCGTGAACGAAAGTGAGAAATTAATCTACACCCGGTTCACGCGGTTCTCATTAGGATTGGACGGAACAAAAGAATGCACATGCACGTTGCTTTGCGGCAACATACATATGACTTTTTTCCTCTCTACTTAGTTGTGTGCTTTGCTTGCTTACTTTCTTAATTGCAACGTTTATACGAATATTGGTTTTGTCAAAGTTCGATTCCGTCTCCTGGCGATTCGCCCTGTCTCTTCTCGCCTTTCGGGCAAGAAAAAACCGCGCGCCGCGGAGTGAGAGGAAAGTCTACCTTTACCACCTCATCCTGTCAAGCAGGCCTTAAAGACAGGCTTAATTCAGCTTTCCATACATCTCCGAACCATACGATACAAGTCGTCGGGGAGCACTGTTTTGCCGTCGGATTGATCCCCCAAAGCCGAGGGGACGTATATAAACCAATTTGGTGATTCGGGGACGGGTATCCATCCTTTGGTTTGATACATATCCTTTGCTCTATTTGCGTGACTTATCTGTCGATTTACTAGTCCATACTTACTGTTTTCTTCCAGATATGCATGCGTTTTTTTAAGTAGAGCCGCGCCTATTTTTTGTCCCTGGAAATCTTTATCTACATGGGTCCCGGCAAGATATACAAATTTCCCAAAATCTTTCAGAGCAACGTACGCAAGCTCTTTCTCGCCACGAGCATCTGAAAGCGACATACGAACAGCTCGCGCACCTTCCCCTGCTGATTCGGAAACAACTTTGATGCGATCAAGTAAAGAAGATTTGTTTTCGGGAACTTCATTAAGATTCATAACTCCAAGAGTACCATCTGAGTTCGTCCGTAACAAAACCCCCGCGACAAAAAAACGCGAGGGTTTCCGAAGGGTCATTTCTTTCCCTTCAGTTGGGCCATGGTTCTCATCTTGGCCATTTCGAGTGCTTGGGCCACGCTCGTGGCCTCCACATCGACGCGAGCCGTCCTACTAGGGTGCTCGCCATGCATTGCTATCTCGTGCAAAATTACCGTGCACAATACTTTTTTGGTCTCATTCTTGGCCGCCATCGGCCACCTCCTTCTCTCTGTTAGAGGGTGAAAACAAAAGAGGCCCTTCGAACGAAGGGCCTCCGTGTATCTATATTTTCATCTAGACACAAGCAGAACCTCCATCAGCAGTGGTAAGGAGTAGACCTAGAAGGAGCCCGCTGTGAATTTGTTCATACGACATAATTCGATAATAACGTGGCGCTCTTTTGTGTCAAGTAAAAATTAACTTGCAGAAAATCATGCATGTCATATAGTCGACACATGCATTCAAGAAACATCTGCGCATCTTCCACAAATTCTTTTTGGTATTGGTTTAGCGGCCCCACAAGGGAGAGGATTGCGGTGATGCAATAAACCAAACTAAGACCATCACATCAGCCCTCTCTCTTGAGGGGGCTGACCTTTTAAGAGACGAGGGTCTTCGCACGGGCGAAGACTTACATTGGCCAAGAGGGAGAATCCAAATGGCTAAAGAAATTGAAATTCCACACGATCCGCGTTTTGCTGAGTTGTGGGGGGAACTCTATCGCGACAGTTCTGAATTCCAGACTCTCGTTGTAGATGAGGTAAGGCGTGGACGAGCACTCTGGCTTGTCAAAGCCGACCTCTTCACTTCCAACCCGCGACCAAGCTCTCCGGCGTGGTGAATTCGAACGAACTGCATGCGCTTCGCGCCCGTGCAGTTCTTTTCTTTTTTAGTTATTTCTTTTTAGGCTTCTTTGCAACGTATTGCTCAACCGTTACTAGAAGTGGTGTTGCAAGCGAAATAGAAGAATATGTTCCCGCGATGATGCCGACAAGAAGAGTGAGTGCGAAAATCTTTGTTGATGACGGTCCGAGGAAGAACAATATGAGAAGTGTGAGAAGCACGGTGAGCGAGGTGTTTACTGACCGAACAAAAGTCTGATTAAGCGCCCGTCCAGCCGTTTCTTCAAACGGTTCTTTGCGATTGCGCTCTTTGTTTATGGCAAGATTTTCTCGCACGCGGTCAAACACCACAATCGTATCGTGGATTGAAAAGCCGAGCACCGTGAGTACTGCGGTCACAAAAAGAGTGTCCACCTCAGCCCCCATAAAATGCCCGAGGAGAGCAAAAAATCCGACAGGAATGATTACGTCGTGAAGAAGTGTGACGAGAGCGATGAGTCCGTATACCCAACTAGAAACCGGCTGAGAAACCTTTCTGAACGCAAACGCAATAAAGAGCAAGATGCACAGGAGGACCAGTGTTATAGAGAGAAACGCTTTGCGACGAAGTTCTGTGCCGATGGTGGGTCCTACTTCGGTGTATTGAGAAATAGTCGCTGGAAACCTTCCTTCAACGGAAACGATTTTCGCTAGAGCGTCTCGCAGAGCGGGTGCCAATTGTGCGGAGCGGAGAACGTAGTCCTTCTCCCCCGCTTCACGAAGTGAATAACCATGTATGCCGGCTTTGTCGAGAGATGTGGAAAGATCTTGAGAAGAGGGACGGCCGTTGGCATAGGTGATTTCAGCAAGCACACCTCCGGTAAAGTCCGTGCCATATTTGAGTCCAAAAATGGCGACAGAAAGAAGTGACACTAACACAAGCGCGCCCGTCAGGAAGAAAAACAATGTGCGATTTTTTACGATGATCATAAATATTTTCGTTAGTTACTCAAACCGCTACCAAAAAGGAATTTTGAAGCGCCGTCCTTAGTGCGAATACCAAGTGCCATCAAGAATGTACGAGAAACGGAAATCGCAGTGAGCATCGAGACCAGGACACCGAGACCGAAGACAAGTGCAAAACCTTTGATGAGCGAGGTGCCAAACATAAAGAGAATTACTGCCGTTATCATTGAAGAGATATTCGAGTCACGAATCGAGGGCCACGCACGGGCAAAGCCGTCGTGAATTGCGTCTTGTGCATTCTTGCCATTGCGACGCTCTTCCTTCATACGCTCGAAAATGAGCACGTTTGCGTCCACCGCCATACCTACCGAAAGAATAAATGCAGCGATGCCCGCGGCAGTAAGCGTAACTGGAATCCACTGGAAGAGTGCGAGAGTGACGATCATGTAGAGCAAGAGTGCGACGCCCGCTAGTAGGCCCGGCAACCGATACCAAATGATCATGAACAAGATCACGATTGCTACTCCCCACTCGGCAGCGCGTATGCCGTCTTTTACCGCTGCAGCGCCGAGGGTTCCGGAAACAGTTTGGGTAAATTGCAATTCAATTGGAACAGGAAGTGCCCCATAGTTTAGATTGCGTGCCAATTCTTTTGCGGCGTCAGGAGTGAAATTGCCGGAAATGATTGCCGTCCCGTTTGGAATTGCCTCGCGAATGACGGGGGTAGAAATCGGCGTTCCATCAAGAAAGATGCCGAACACGCGGCCAACATTCTTTTTTGTGAGATCAGCAAATGTTGCGGCACCTTGGGCATTAAAATGCAGTGCAACAACAGCCTCGGAAGTGACTTGGCCATTGAATTGAAGTTCCGCACTCGCAAGATCTTTTCCTGTGATTGATGCTTGCTCAAAGAGATCGTTAATCGGTGTGGTTGAAGCGACATTCTTTTGATCAACTCCCTGCTTCAGCATTCTGAATTCGAGTACGGGAGTCTGACCGATAAGTTGAATCGCCTTTTGTGTATCGGTAACTCCTGGCAATTCGATTATGAGACGATCTTCGGCGACGCCCGAAATCGCGGCGCTTACATGCTGTGTCTGAACGATAGGCTCTGAAACACCGAAGAGATTCACCCTGCGTTCAATGGTGTCGCGAAGTGCCGCCATTGACTCGGTAACATCAGCACCGGGGATTTTTGAGAGGTCTGCTTTGTAGACGAGCTGAGTACCTCCAGACAAGTCGAGTCCTAATTTAAAAGGCTTGATCGAGTGAACTTGCGATGAATAGACAAAGTAACCAAGCACTACGCCAACCAAAAGGACGGCAAGAGCGGTGAGACGTTTCTGTAACATAATGGCGCAAAGTATACTCTTTTTTAGGACTGTGGCGAGAGTTGATCTTTACACAAATAATGGTATAATTTGGGCCCACCCTGCACGAAACGAGATCGATGATTCGTCTTTAGGCGGGGCAAAATGAGGAGGAGTCGTGTGATGAGGTTTCTCAGTGTTCTTTCTCTTTCAATTCTTCTTGGTCTTTTCTGGGGCATGGTCGCTGACTTGATTGCGTTGCGAATTGGTCTACCTGTCTACGGACATCAGTTCGCAACGGCCGCCAATGTAAGTGGTTTAACGGCCATTATTAGTGGTGCGATCAGCTTTGTGGTGCTGACCGCCATAACCTCGGATTCCAGATGATTGTCCAAAACCGGCCGCACCCTTCGGGATGCGGCCGGTCTCTTGTTGAAATAGAAAAATCAAACCTCTTTCTGAAAAACTTGGGCCGTGGTATCAATACCTTCCAGATCTTTCAAAGGAGACAGCGCTATGATTTTGGAATCCGTGACAGGTTGGACGATCTTTGTGTTCGCCGCAGGAGGTTGGACACATTTTAGCGAGGGAGAAACATTCCCATCAAGAGACATGTGCGAAGCTCAACGGACAGCGACGGTCCTGGAGTTAAGTGCAACTAAAATGCATCCGCGTTTGATTTGCGCCCCAGCAGACTGGGAAGGCAAGACTCACGCCACTGGAGGCCTCCCTGCCTGAAAGATTTCAGGCATCAAAAGCGAAAATCGGGCCGCATCTCCGTGGCCCGATTTTTTAATGGCTAAAATGCCGCACACCGATGAATGCCATGTCGCGCTCATCGAGCAGCTCTATTCCGAAACGAGTCCGAACGTTTTCAACTCTGCGCCAATAGTTTCGAAGTTAGCTCGCACCAACTTCGTCGTCTCGACATAATCGGGACACGTTTCATTAATATATTCCAAATATTCGGGCTTATCTAAATTTTTGAGGTAATTTTCAGTGTTCCAACAAACGATGATGTGTGTCCAGAAACTTCTTGGAGAGTTCGGCGGCGCGAACTCGGTGGGAGCTGTCGGATATTTTTCCTTAAAATAAGCGCGAGCTTTCTCCCATCTATCGTCGCCGTTATGGAGCCAGTGCATCTGTTCGTGCACAAAGGTTTTCAAAATGCATCTCGGGTCTTTTCGTTTTGTACTTATGGTAAGTACCGGATGCGAGTGCGAGCGGGCGGTCGAGTCAATACACACCTTTTCCGTATATAGGGGAAGTGTATGTGTTCTGAGCAGGTCTTCAATGATTTTCTTAATCTCACGTTCTTCGGGAGTATTGTGTGCGGTCTCTATGTTCACATTCATATTCCTAATGCCTGAAATGTCGAACGCCCGTGAATGCCATCGCCATTCCTTTTTCATCTGCCGCTTTGATGACGTCAGCGTCATTTTTTGAGCCACCTGGCTGGATGCATACAGTCGCGCCCGCATCCGCAGCCGCCAATAGACCATCAGGAAACGGAAAGAAGGCGTCGCTTGCCACACTACTCCCCTTGAGAGAAAGTTTTGCTTCTTCCGCTTTCCATACGGCAATGCGACTTGAATTGACTCGGCTCATCTGCCCTGCGCCAACGCCGAGCGTGCGGTCAGCACCTGAATACACGATCGCATTTGACTTCACGTGCTTCACTACTTTCCAACCAAAGAGCATCGCTTTTAATTCATCGGGACACGGCTCACGCTTGGTGACTATTTTTATATCCGCTTCAGTCACGGTCTTTAGATCTGCCTCTTGAAGCAGAATACTGTCCGCGCCCACACTGCGCATGCGCCAGGGACTGCCAGAACGTGGGTCTTTGAGAACCTGCATTACCCGAAGATTGGTTTTTGGCGCAAGCACCACAAGCGCCTCCGCGGAAAATGAAGGCGCGACGATTACTTCACAAAAGATTTCTTTGATTGCGGTCGCGGTTTCAGCATCGAGTTCAATATTAGATGCGATGATGCCACCGAACGGGGCTTGTGTATCGGTTGCATAGGCCTTGTCCCACGCTTCTTTAAGAGTTGCCCCTTGGCCGACGCCGCACGGATTCGTGTGCTTCAGAATTGCGACCGTCGGCACGGCGGTGCCAAATTCAAGAATTAGTTCTGCCGCCGCGGTAAGGTCCAAAATATTATTGTATGAAAGCTCCTTCCCCTGAAGCTGTTTGTAAAAATCATTCCAGCTGCCATAGAGCGCGGCTTTCTGATGCGGATTTTCTCCATAGCGCAATGTTTGTGCGAGTGGTGCATTGATCGCCAGATATGCCGATATATCGGCATATTGTCCAAAGTATGATGCAATGGCGAAATCGTACGCGGATGTGCGCGCAAACACTTTTCCCGCTAGACGTGTTCTTTCTTCGAGTGTGAGCCCACCTTCTTTTGTTATCGCCTCAGCGACGAGCGCATAATCGACTGGATCTACAACGACCGTAACCGCCGCATGATTTTTTGCCGCACTGCGAAGCATTGAAGGTCCGCCGATATCAATTTTCTCTATTATTTCTTCTCGCGAAGCTCCGCTCGCCACGGTCGCTTCAAACGGATACAAATTGACTACCACCAAATCAATCGGGCCGATGCCGTGTTCTTTGACTATTTTCTCGTGCTCTGTGTTTCCTCGAATATACAAAAGTCCTCCGTGGATTTTTGGGTGCAGAGTCTTCACGCGACCATCGAGCATTTCTGGAAAGCCGGTGTACGTGCCGAGCTCTATTGTCTCGATTCCTGCTTCTTTCAGAGCTTTCGCGGTACCCCCTGTCGAAATGATCTCCACCCCCTTATCTTTCAGTGCCTGCGCAAGCGGAATGAGACCTGTTTTATCGAATACAGAAATGAGTGCGCGGCGAATCGGAAAATCACTGGCCATATTTGCCTTTTAGGGCCAGGAGATTTTTGTAAATTGATGCGATCGCTACGGGACCCACTCCGCCTGGAACAGGCGTGAATACTGCTGCTTTTTCTGCAACCGCGGGATCAGCATCGCCTACTACTTTTCCCCCAAGTTCGCTCGTCCCCGCATCAATTATCGCAACGCCCGCCTTGACCATATCTGGTTTCAAAACTCCCGGCACCCCCGCGCCAAGAATCACAATGTCGGCATCGCCCGTGTTTCCCGCAATATTGCTGTCGCGACCGAGAAGCTCAACCGCAGCACCAAGATGTTTGAAAAGTGTCGCCGCGGGTTTTCCTACGAGTCTGCCCCGTCCGAGCGAAACAACTTTTTTACCACGTATCTCCACGCCGCTTTCTTTCAATATATATGCAATTGCAGCTGGGACCGGCGGAATGGCAGGCCACGTGCCTTTTTCAAATTCCGCGAGTGCTTCGTCTCCAAGCACATCAACATCTTTTTCTTTTGGAATCGCATTTCGCACCGCATCGACATCTATCCCCTCTTCCATGGGCAGTTGTGGAATAACGCCATCAGTTTCTGCCGCTAATTTTCTAATTGCCTCCACGGCCATTGCCGTAGTGGCGCCGTCGGGCAATTCACGCTTGATCATCTGAATATTGAGTCGGGCCGCACCACGTTCTTTAATACGAACATACGAACCCGTTACCGGATTTTTGTCACCCACCAAGATGCCGAGAGTCATCTCTCCGAATTTTGCACGCTCAACCGCCATTTCCCCGTACATCTTTTCTGCAATTGCTTTTCCATCAACGATCATATGAATTAAGTGCTCATCATATCAGATAGAGCATGTATTTACAGCCAGTCTCTGCCCCACCCTTATGAGGCTAGCAAATAACTTGCGGCAACAACGAACGCAACGCCGATACCCTTCTGGACCAGGTCACGAGGCTCTAGACTTTCATCCAAGATATCAGGTTTCCAAATGGAAACAATCAACGCAAACAGTAAGATGATGGCGCTCTGCGCACCAAGCACCGACTGAACGAGCGCCGCGTTTGCAAGCGAGATAGATAGAAAATAAAACGCATGGCCGGAAGTAGACATGATCTGATTACCAACAATGCCCAGACGTACTGGGGAGCGTAAAGAGTGCCATTCCTCTACTATCTCTTCTCGAAAGAACAAAAACACCACGAGTCCACCTACGAAAAATCCGAGACGAGAATAGAAAAAACCGGCCCAAAAATCGGAAGAGACGAACGCGTAACGCAGGAGTAACGTGAACCCTGAAAAGAATATCGAGCCGATGAGTAGCGGCTTAATGGCCTTGCTCGCTCTAACACGGCCACTTCCAGACTTCGCCGCGAGCACTAATCCGCCAATAAGGAATAGGACGAACGCAAGTAGCTCACGATTAGAAAGAGTTTCGTGAAGGAAAAACCATCCGAGAACAAGCGTGAGGATTGGGCCGATGGATGTCAGTGAGAATACTCGACTTACTTCTTCGAAACTTATTGCGACATAGAGGTAATAAAGTAAAACAACTTCTGCCACCCCGCTCGCAAACGCCGAAGCGAATACCGATAGAGTTACATGTGGTACCGAGAACAGTGCGACAAACGGAAGTGTGACGATGAATTGTACTGTCGCGGGAACGACAACATAGAATCGCTTGCTCTTTACGTGTTTTAGGAGGAAAAATTTATCGCCTATTGAAGCAAGTGACCAGATGGTCATGCCAGTGATGGCATAAACGAGCCACGTCATGCTCAAATGGTAACACCTAACTTCCTCTCGCAGTGAGAACAATCCGGATGGTCTGCAAGATGACGAAAAGATCGAGAATGAGCGAGCGATGTTGCAAATAGAAAAGATCGTAAGAAAGTTTTTCTTTTGTTTCTTCCATGGCTGTTCCGTGATGCGGGTCGCGGTCATGACGAATCTGCGCCCAACCAGTAAGACCTGGTGCCACCAAATAACGAGCGTTGTAATACGGGATTCGCGCGTTGTATTGAGACGCAAGTGCCGGCAATTCCGGTCGAGGCCCAACGAGTGACAAATCCCCTCGAATAACGGCCCAAAGTTGCGGAAGTTCATCAATCCGGAGGATGCGGAGCCATTTGCCAACTTTGGTAACTTTTAGTTTTGATTTTCCATTTTGTCCGTAGTCGCCGTGGTCGTTTCCACTCATACTTCTAAATTTAAGAACTTGGATGTGTTTTTGAAATCGGCCGATTCGTTCCTGTCGAATAAAGATTGGTCCGCCATCTTCTAGCTTTATAGCAATCATGACAAATGGATATATGACCAGTGAAAGTACGCCGACGAATGCGCCAATCACGACATCGAGTGCGCGTTTGAAAACATCATATCCCCGAGAAGCACCGACCTGGCCCAGTACCCAGGCGTAGCGAGTCAAGGAAAGCGGCACGCAGTCAAAAACCTCTTGATACAACTCAAGAACATCAATGAGGGCGAAGCGTCGCTTATGAAATGCAGCGTCGTAAATAATGGGGAGCGCTGCCGAAACAGCCGGGTCGGCGTAATCAACAACGACGAACGTCACGTCATCCTCTTCGGCAACACGACAGGCGCGTTGAATAATTTCGTGCGTCGGCGCTCGGCTCGTGTCGATCACGTACGAAAAAGAAAACGGGTAGCGGTGGTCACGCCCAATTTCTTCGGCAAGTGCTTTTGCGTCGGGGCCTGACGCAATGAGAACTCCTTTAAACTTCTT